>DATBBO010000203.1:0-3677 GCA_036270995.1 Dongiaceae bacterium
CTGGTATCCCATTTCGGCCATCAAGTCGAAACCGCCGCGCTCGGCGACTATCCGTGAGACCTTGGAGCCGGGATCGCCGAGGTCGCCGAAATGCCGCGCCGACGCCGGGCAGGTGGCGACGCAGGCCGGCACGCGATCGACCTCGTCCAGCGTCTCGTTGTAGATCTTGTCGATGCACAGCGTGCATTTCTTCATCACGCCGACGTCCTCGTCGAACTCGCGCGCGCCATAGGGGCAGGCCCAGGAGCAGAGCTTGCAGCCGATGCACAGGCTCTCATTGACCAGCACGATGCCGTCTTCGGCCCGCTTGTAGGAGGCGCCGGTCGGGCAGACCTCGACGCAGGCCGGCTGCTCGCAATGCAGGCAGGAGCGCGGGAAATGCACTGTTCGGCTCTCCGCGCCCTCGCCGGCCTCGAAGCTGTGCACGCGGTTGAACCAGACGCCCAGGGGATTGGGCCCGTAGGGATCGAGATCGGTCAGCGGCGCCATATGGCCACCGCTGTTCCATTCCTTGCAGTTGACGGCGCAGGCATGGCAGCCAACGCAGATATCGAGATCGATGACGAGCCCGAGCTTCTTGGCTCCCGCTGCTGGCAGGCTGGTCATCGCGCGCCCTCTCGCCGGCCGCGGAAGCTGGCACCGTAGCGCAGGATCTCCGGCGCCGGCGCCATGCCCGGGGGCCGGGGCAGAGGCTGAAACTGCGGCGAAGTCTCCGCCGCCTCATCCGCGCTCGCCTTCACGACGCGGACCTTGAGATCGTACCAGGCCGCCTGTCCGGTGACCGGATCGCTGTTGGAATAGCGATAGCCGCCCGGCTGCGCCGGCAGCAGCTCCGAGATCGCGTGGTTCAGCAGGAATCCCCGCCGAGATTCCGGTGCGACCGCGGAGAGATTCCATGCCCCAGCGCGCTTGCCGATGGCATTCCAGCTCCAGACCGTCTGCTCATTGACACCCTCCATCAGGCGAATCTGCGCCTTCACTTGGCCATGTGGGCTCTCGATCCAGACCCAGTCATCATCGGCGAGCCCCAGCCGCTCACCCGTGCGGCGGTTGACGAAAAGGCGGTTGGCGCCGTGGATCTGGCGCAACCAGGCGTTCTGCGAGCCCCAGGCGTGATACATGGCCATGGGCCGCTGGGTCACCGCATGGAGCGGAAACTCATCGCCGGGTGCCGCCGCGGCCTCCTCCAGCGGGCGATACCAGATCGGTAGGGGATCGAAATAGGCGGCGATGCGCGGGCGGTCGCGCTCCGGCGGCTGCATGGCGCCATGACCCTCGGCGGCGAGGCGGAATTTCTGCAGCACCTCGCTATAGAGCTGCAGCACGACGGGCTCGGCATGGTCGATGAACCCCATGGAGGTAGCCCAGTCCAGATAGCCCTTGTTGGCGTGCCGGAAGAAGCGCTGGTCCTCGGGAATCTCGAAGTGCCAGAAGCAGCCATGCGCGATGTAGCGCTCGAGCTGGTTCGGATTGGGCGCGCCGCTGCCTTGCTTTCTGCCGTCTTCGCCGCGCCAGCCGGCCAGCATGCCGATGCCTGGTTTGCGCTGATGATTGACGATGTAGTCGGCATAGAGCCCGGGATATTTGGGCCGGCCGTCGAGCTCGACGAGGCCGGGCAGCCTGAGCCGCGCGCCGAGCTCGATCAGCACGTCCTGGAAGGGCCTGACATCGCGGTCGGGCGCCACCACCGGCTGGCGGATCGCATCGCCCGCGGCATCGGCATGGCTGATGGGCCGGTCGAGAAGCGAGATGCAATCGTAGCGCTCGAGATAGGTGGTGTCGGGAAGGACGAGATCGGCATAGGCCACCATCTCCGAGAAATAGGCATCGGCATAGATGATGCGGGGAATGCGATAGCCCTCGCCCTCGCGATCGCTCAGCATGGCGATGGTGCCCGACGCGTTCATGGCCGAGTTCCAGGCCATGTTGCTCATGTAGAGGAAGAGCGTGTCGATGGCATAGGGATCGCGCGCCCAGGCATTGCGGATCACCATGTGCATCAGCCCGTGAGCGGCGAGCGGCGCCTCCCAGCTATAGGCCTTGTCGATGCGCCGGGGCGTGCCGTCCGCCTCCACGAGCAGATCCGCGGGCCCGGTGGGAAAGCCCAGCGCCGGCCCGCCGAGGGAGGTGCCGGGATGGCTCTCGCCATTTGGACGGATGGCGGGCGGGATCGGGCGCGGAAAGGGCGGCTTGTAGCGCCAGCCACCGGGGCAATCGATGCTGCCAAGCAGCATCTGGAGCAGATGGATCGCGCGGCAAGTATGAAAGCCGTTGGAATGCGCCGAGATTCCGCGCATGGCATGCATGGAGACCGGCCGGCCGATCATCTTCTCATGGCGCCGCCCAGCCCAGTCGGTCCAGGGCATGTCGAGGACGATCTCGTTCTCGAAGGCGACCTCGGCGAGCTCCGCGGCCAGGCGGCGGATCGTCGCTGCGGGAATCCCGGTCTCCGCGGCAACGGCCTCCGGCGCATAGCGGGGATCGAGATAGCGCTCCGCCATGAGCTGGAAGACGGTAGTTGCCTTGCGCCCGCCCGGCAGCGTGAATTCGCCGGCGATGACCGGCGAGGCCTCCGGTGCATTGGCATCCATCGCCCGGTTTGTCGCACGATCCCAGCACAAGCTGCGACCAGCGACGTCGCGGGCGAAGAGGCCGTCATCGGCGCCGCCCGGATTGCGGATCACGAGCCAGGGCGCGTTGGTATAGCGGGCGAGAAAATCGAGATCGATGCGATCGGCCTTCAGCAGCTCGTGAACCAGCGAAAGAACGAGGAGGCCGTCCGTTCCCGGATTGACCCCCAGCCATTCATCGGCGATGGCGGAATAGCCGGTCTTCACCGGGTTGACCGAGACGAACTTGGCGCCGCGCCCCTTCAGCCTGCCGAGGCCGATCTTGATCGGATTGCTGTCGTGGTCCTCGGCGACCCCGAACATGAGGAAATAGCGGGTGCGTTCCCAATCCGGCTCGCCGAACTCCCAGAAGGAGCCGCCCAGGGTATAGAGCCCAGCGGCCGCCATGTTGACGGAGCAGAAGCCGCCATGGGCCGAGTAGTTCGGCGTCCCGAACTGCTGGGCCCACCAGCCGGTCAGCGCCTGGCTCTGATCGCGCCCGGTGAAGAAGGCGAGCTCGCGCGGATTGCGGGCGCGGATCTTGCCGAGCCAGTCGACGGCAATGGCCATCGCCTCGTCCCAGCCGATCTCCCGGAACTCGCCCGAGCCTCTAGGCCCGGTGCGGAGCAGCGGGGAAGTGAGCCGGGCGGGCGAGTAATGGTTCATCAGGCCCGCCGAGCCCTTACCGCAGAGCACGCCCTTGTTGACGGGGTGCTTTGGGTTACCCTCGATAAACCGGATGCCGCCGTCTTTCAGATGCACTTTGATGCCGCAGCGGCAGGCGCACATGTAGCAGGTCGTGTATTTGACCTCGTCCGAGACGCGCGGCGAGGTGTCGACCTGTTCTCGAGGCGACCAGTAGTCGCGCCAGCGTTCGCGAAAGTTCATACGCCCATCATCCATGACCGCTGGCCGGCACACGCCCGCCGAGCGGCAGGTTGTCTAGGGGTGTTTCTGAGTGCGGTCTTCGGCGGCGGCTTGCGGCGCCTCGCCGACCGGCAAGCCGTGCTCCTGATAGAAACGCACCGCGCCGTCATGCAAGGGCACCGACACGCCGTCGAGCGCGTG
>DATBBO010000204.1:0-8556 GCA_036270995.1 Dongiaceae bacterium
GGCCCCCTGGCTCGCGGCATATTGCACCTCGCGGTCGACCTGGAGGCTGGGCAGGATCCCCATGACATAGACCCCGGGGCCGGCCACGTTCTTGTCCGTGGTGAAGGAGACGATGGGCACATGGGCCGCCGTGGTGACCGGGGCGACCGCCTTGGCGTGGGCGGCAAAAACGGGCCCCAGAATGATGGTCGCTCCTTCCTGCATGGCAGCTTGCGCGCCGCCGACGGGCCCGCCGACCGTTTCGCTGTCGCGCAGCACGAGTGCCGTCGTGTCATCGCCGGTCTCGAACAAAGCGAGCTGACCCGCCTGGCTCAGCGCCTTTCCGAGGCCCGCATTCGGACCGGACAGCGGCAGCAGCAGGCCGACGGTGGCCGTCGCCCCTTCGATCTTCGGGGCCGTGGGGGCAGGCGTTGCGGGGGCCGGGGCGGGTGCCGCCGGGGCCGGCTGTGGCGGCGCTTGTCCCGTCTGGGGCGCTCTCGCTACTCTGTGGCCGCCACCGCAGGCGGCAAGCGTCAGGCCGAGGGTCAGCGCGAGCGCGCGCGCCAGGCAGAGGCGTCCCGTCCAATCCGATGGTAGAGCCATGGCGCGTCCGCCTCTCGAAAGCCACCCGGGGATGAGCATCGAGCCTAACGAGAGGCGTGGCGGCGGGCAATCGGACATCCGCGGCCTCGCCATCGTGGCGACGCCGATCGGCAATGCGGGCGACATCACGCTCCGTGCCATCGAGGTGCTGAAGTCGGTGGAGGCGATCCTGTGCGAGGATACTCGGGTCAGCGCCAAGCTGCTCGCCCGCCACGGCATAAGCCGGCCGCTCCTCGCCTATCACGAGCACAATGCGGAGCGCATGCGTCCGCAGATCCTGGACCGTCTGCGCTGCGGCGAGACCCTGGCGCTGATCTCCGATGCCGGCCAGCCCCTGCTCTCCGATCCCGGCTTCAAGCTCGTGCGCGCCACCATCGCGGAGGGCCTGCCTGTGACGGCGCTGCCCGGCCCTTCGGCGGCGCTGACCGCGCTCGTGCTCTCCGGCCTGCCGACGGACCGCTTCTTCTTCGCCGGCTTCCTGCCGCCCCGAGCCGCGGCGCGCCGGCGCGCGCTGGCCGATCTCGCCGCCATCCCCGGCAGCCTGATCTTCTTCGAGGCCGCCCAGCGCCTGCCGGCGGCGCTCGCCGATATGGCGGCAGTTCTGGGATCACGGCCGGCGGCGGTGGCGCGGGAGCTGACCAAGCTCTTCGAGGAGGTGCGCCGCGCCGGGCTTTCCGAGCTTGCGGCGCACTACGCCGAGGTCGGCCCGCCTTTGGGAGAGGTCACCATCGTCGTGGCCCCGCCCGAGGGCCCGGCGGTTCCGCCGGAATCCGCCATCGACGAGGCGCTGGCCGAGGCCTTGGCGAGGCACAGCCTCCGGGACGCGGTCGATGCCGTGGCAGCCGTCCTCGGCCTGCCCCGCCGGCAGGTCTATGCCCGGGCGCTCGAGCTTGCGCCGGGCCGGGCCGGAGCCCCTCGGGAGGGCGAGGATGAAGCGTAAGCGCCAGCGGGCCTGGCGTCGTGGCCGGCGGAGCGAGGGCCTGGCGCGGCTCGTGCTCAGGCTAATGGGCTATCGAATCCTCGCCCATGGCCATCGGACGAGCCCGGGCGAAATCGACATCATCGCCCGGCGCGGTGCCATCCTGGCTTTCGTCGAGGTCAAGGCGCGGGCCGATTTCGGCCTTGCCGCCGAGTCTCTTCTGACCCGGCAGCGCCGCCGGATCGCCCGGGCTGCGGAGGGCTTTCTCGCCGCCCGCCCCGAGCTGCAGGCTTGCCGCTGCCGGTTCGACGTCATCCTGGTGGCGCCCTGGCGCTGGCCCCGCCATATTCGCGATGCTTGGCGTCCGCACAGCTAATTTCATACGCCTTGTGGTATAATTCGGCGTTACCCCACTATATGCCGTATTTACGTTGGGGATCACGGGTTGGGCCGGCTGGCACCGCTTCTCCTCCTCCTGTCGGCTCTCCTGGCCGGCTGCTCGCCCTGGGGCATGGCCATCGGCGCCGGCGCCACGGTCGCGAATACCGCTTCCGAGGAGCGCGGGCTCGGACAGGCGGTCGACGACAACCGTATCATGCTGGCCATCGACGCCAAGCTGGCAGGCAAGGATCTCGGCATGCTTTCCAAGGTCGATGTCGAGGTCCATGAGCGCCGCGTGCTGCTGGCAGGCCGGGTCGAGACGGCGGCGCTTCGCGTCGAGGCCGTGCGCCTGGCTTGGCAGGTCGACGGCGTCGCCGAGGTCATCAATGAGATCAAGGTCGCCGAGCCTGAGGATGCGGGCGAGTACATGCATGATGTCTGGCTCGCCCAGGAACTCGACGCCAAGCTGCTTGTCGATTCCAAGGTCCGTTCGGTCAACTACAATGTCGACTGCGTCGCCGGCACGATCTATCTGATGGGCGTGGCGCAGAACAAAGCGGAGCTGCAGCGCGTAATCGACCATGCTCGCGACATTCCCTATGTCCGCGAGGTGGTGAGCTACGTGCGCATCAAGACCGACAAGCCGGCGCCAGCGAAAGCCCAACCGGCGGCGCCCAAGCCTCCTGCGGGCCCGCAAACCCCGGCGACGACCGCAGCACAGCCGGCCGCCACCCCATGAGCGCCGCTGCGGCAGAGCTGCGAGCGACGATCCTCGAGCGTTTGACCCGGCTGGGCCAGGCGAGCGACGAGGCGCTCGATCTGGCCGAGACGGCGCTGCTCCTGGCGAGCCTCGATCATCCGGATCCCCCGCTCGAGGATTGCCGGCAGAGGCTCGGACGGATCGGCGATGACCTGGCCGCGACTGCGGCCGGACGAGGCGACCGGAGTCTTGCCGCACGCGCCCGGGCCTTGCGCGAGGTCCTGGCGGAGCGCCATGGCTTCCAGGGCGACGATCAGACCTATGACGATCTGGCGAACGCCGACCTGATCCGCGTGATGGAGCGCCGGCGCGGCTTGCCCGTCGCGCTCGCGATCCTCTATATCGACGCCGCGCGCCGCCTCGGCTGGCCGGTCGAAGGGCTGAATTTCCCCGGCCATTTCATGATCCGCCTGGCGGCCAATGACGGTCAGGGAATTCTGGATCCCTTCGGCGGCGGCGAGCTGCGGGATGCGCCGGCCCTGCGCCAGCTTCTGAAACATGCCGCCGGGCCCGAGGCCGAGCTCAAGCCCGAGCATCTGGCCGCGGTCGGCAATCGGGATATCCTTCTGCGGCTCGAGAACAACATCAAGGTCCGCCTGCTGCAGGCGGGCGAAATCGAGCGGGCGGTCGGCATTCTCGAGCGCATGTTGCTGATCGCGCCCGGGCAGCCGTTGCTTTGGTTCGAACTCGGCGGGCATTATGCCGGGCGGGGCAAGCTGCGCGCCGCCATGGAGGCGCTGGAGCGATGCTCGGGGCTCGCGGTGGGCGAGAGCCTCGGGCAGCGCGCCGAGATGCTGCTTCGGGAGTTGCGCGGCCGCCTGAACTGAAGGAGGGTAGCGCCCTCTCTTCCGGGGTGTATTCGCGCCAGTCACAGGATTTCCATGAGCCTTGCCGTCGCCATCCAGATGGACCCCATCGAGACCGTCAACATCGATGCGGATTCGAGCTTCGTGCTCGGGCTGGAGGCCCTCAGGCGCGGCCACAGCCTGTTTCACTATTTGCCGCGGGATCTGTTCCTGCGCGACGGTCGCGTTTTCGCGACCGCCCGGCCGCTCCAGCTCAAGCGCGAGCGCGGCAATCACTTCCGCTTCGGGGAAGCCGACACTCTCGACCTGGCGGCCTTCGACGTGATCCTGATGCGCCAGGATCCCCCCTTCGACATGGCCTATATCACCGCCACCCATCTCTTGGAGCACGTCCATCCCGCCACGCTGGTGGTGAACGATCCGGTCCATGTACGCAACGCGCCGGAGAAGCTCTACGTCACCCATTTCCACGAGCTGATGCCGCCGACCCTGATCGCCTCCGACCCGCGCCAGATCCGCAGCTTTCGCGAGGAGCACAAGGACATCATCGTGAAGCCCCTGTTCGGCAATGGCGGGGCCGGCGTCTTCCATATCGCGCCGGGGGACGAGAATCTGAACGCGCTCATCGAGCTTTTCACCCAGCTCTATCGCGAGCCGGTCATCGTCCAGCGCTATCTCCCCGAGGTCCGTCAGGGGGACAAGCGGATCATCCTGATCGATGGCGAGGCGGTGGGGGCCCTCAACCGCGTCCCGCCGCCTGGCGAAGCGCGCTCCAACATGCATGCCGGCGGCCGGCCCGTGCCTGCGAAGCTGACGAATCGCGAGCGCGATATCTGCGCGGCCATCGGCCCGGCGCTGAAAGAGCGCGGCCTGATCTTCGTCGGCATCGACGTGATCGGCGACTACATGACGGAGATCAACGTCACCTCGCCCACGGGGCTCCAGGAGATCAACCGTTTCGACGGCACCCGGCTGGAGGAGCGGATCTGGGACGCGATCGAGGCCCGAAGGGCCGGGCAGAAGATCTAGGGGCAGCGGCTTCCCGGCACCGCCGGGCCCGCAATTTGGACTTGCGGCAGCGGCGAAAATCCCTATATTCCGCGCAATCATAGTCTCGACGGATCAGCGAGACCAAAAATAAGAAACGGTGGGCCAACGGCCCGCCTTTTTTATTGGTCCCTGTTCTTTGAATGAAAGGCGACTTTGGACAAGACGGCGGAGATCGCGCGGCTGGTTGAGCCGACTCTGAACGGCATGGGTTATGAACTGGTTCGCGTCCAGTTCGGCGGCGGCGACCGGCGCCCGACTTTGCAGATCATGGCGGAGCGGGCCGACCGCCGGGCCATGGCGGTGGAGGATTGCGCTGAGATCAGCCGGGTATTATCCGCCCTGCTCGATGTCGAGGACCCCGTCCAGGGGTCCTACATGCTGGAGGTGAGCTCCCCTGGCATCGACCGGCCGCTGTTGCGCCCGGCCGATTACGAGCGCTTCACCGGCTTCGAGGCGCGCCTCGAGCTGCGCCAGCCCATCGATGGCCGCCGCCGCTTTCGCGGCCGGCTCGCCGGGATCGAGAATGAATGCGTACGCGTGGTCGAGCCGGCCGGCGAATTGCGCCTGCCGCTCGAGGAGATCAGCAAGGCCAAGCTGGTGCTGACGGACGACTTGATCGCCGCAGCCGCGGCCGATGCGAAACGGAACTGACCGAGGACGACAATGGATACCAATCTGACCGTAACCCGTCATGAGCTGCTGCAGGTCGCCGATGCCGTGGCGCGGGAGAAGAGCATCGAGCGCGACGAGGTGCTGGAGGCGATGGAGCAGGCCATCCAGAAGGCCGGCCGCGCCAAATACGGGCATGAGCACGACATCCGCGCCGCGATCGACCGCAAGAGCGGCGAGATCCGCCTCGCCCGCTTCCGCCAGGTGGCCGATCCGATCGAGAACGAGTTCACCCAGATCTCGCCCGCCGACGCCACGGCGCGCAATCCGGGCCTCAAGCTCGGTGATTTCCTGATCGAGGAGCTGCCGCCCATCGATTTCGGCCGGATCGCCGCCCAGACCGCCAAGCAGGTCATCGTGCAGAAGGTGCGCGAGGCAGAGCGCCGGCGCCAGTTCGAGGAGTTCAAGGACCGCAAGGCCGACATCGTCAACGGCCTGGTGAAGCGGGTCGAGTTCGGCAACGTCACTGTCGATCTGGGCCGGGGCGAAGGCATTCTTCGCCGCGACGAGCTGCTGCCGCGCGAGACCTTCCGCGCCGGGGACCGGGTCCGTGCCCTGATCTACGACGTGCGCGAGGAGCAGCGCGGCCCCCAGATCTTCCTGTCGCGCACCCGCAACGAATTCATGGCCAAGCTCTTCGCCCAGGAAGTGCCGGAGATCTATGACGGCATCATCGAGATCCGGGCGGTGGCCCGCGACCCCGGGAGCCGGGCCAAGATCGCGGTCATCTCCAACGACAGCTCCATCGACCCCGTGGGAGCATGCGTCGGCATGCGCGGCAGCCGCGTCCAGGCGGTGGTCGGCGAGCTCCAGGGCGAGAAGATCGACATCATTCCCTGGTCGGCGGATCCGGCGACCTTCGTCGTCAATGCGCTTGCCCCGGCCGAAGTCGCCAAGGTGGTGCTGGACGAGGATGCCCATCGCATCGACGTGGTGGTGCCCGACGATCAGCTGAGCCTCGCCATCGGCCGGCGCGGGCAGAACGTCCGGCTCGCCTCCCAGCTCACCGGCTGGGATATCGACATCCTGACCGAGGCCCAGGAATCCGAGCGCCGGTCCGAAGAGTTCCGGACCCGCTCCCAGCTCTTCATCGATGCGCTCGACGTGGACGACGTCATCGCCCATCTGCTGGTGACCGAGGGCTTCACCAAGGTCGAGGACGTGGCCCTGGTGCCGCTCGAGGATCTCGCCGGGATCGAGGGCTTCGACGAGGATGTGGCGAACGAGCTGCGCGAGCGGGCGCGCGCCTTTCTCCAGGCCCAGGACGAGCGGCTCAACGTCAAGCGCCGGGAATTGGGGGTCAGCGACGAGGTCGCCGCCATCGAAGGGCTGACGCCGGCCATGCTGGTGACGCTGGGCGAGGCGGGGATCAAGACCCTGGACGACCTTGCGGATCTCTCGGGCGACGAGCTGGTCAACCGTAGTGACGGCGTCCTGCGCAACTTCAGCCTGGGCGAGGCCGAGGCCAATGCCATGATCATGGCCGCACGTGCCCATTGGTTCACGGAGGCCGATAAGGGCGAAGAGCAGGAGCCGGCCTGAGGCAGGGCAGGCTCGGGATAGGCGGGACATGACCGCGACCAAGCGGAGCCAGGATCCTGTGGCCGGGCCCCAGGGCGGCGAGGTTCCCGCGGCAGCTCCTGGGGATGGCGAGGACGAGGCGGAGGCCAAGGGCCCTCTGCGCCGCTGTCTGGTCACCCGCGAGGTGCGGCCGAAGGCCGAGCTGCTGCGCTTCGTGGTCGGGCCGGAGGATCGCCTGCTGCCGGATCCGGCGGAGCGCCTGCCCGGACGTGGTTTGTGGTTGACGCCGCGGCGGGATATAGTCGCTGCCGCTGCCGCCAAGGGGCTCTTTGCCAAGGCGGCTGGCCGGCGTGTGGTGCTGCCGAGCGATCTGGCGGGGGAGGTCGAAAGGCTGCTCCGCGGGCGCTGCTTGGCTCTTCTGGGCCTGGCGCGACGGGCGGGGCAGCTTCGCACCGGCTTCGAGAAGGTGCGTGAGGATTTGAAGGCCGGCCGGGCCGGCCTGCTTCTGGGCGCCCGCGATGGCGCGCTGGACGGCCGGCAGAAGCTGGCGGCGCTGGCGGGTGGGCGGCCGGAGGTCACCCTGTTCGACAGCGCCGAGCTGTCGGCGGCGCTGGGCCGGGAGAAGGTCGTGCATGCCATGGTTGCCGAGGGCGGCATGGCTGAGCGGCTGCGGCGTGAGTTGGAGCGACTGCAAGGCATGCAGGCGGCGGATTCTGAGCGCCGCGAACGGAGACAAGAGGCGGAATGACGACGAGCAACGAGGCTGAAACCAAGAAACCGCTGTCCCTCTCCCGCGGCAAGCTGGAGCTGAGGAAGACGGTCGACGCCGGTCAGGTGAAGCAGACATTCCCGCATGGCCGCTCGAAGACCGTGGCGGTGGAGGTCAAGCGTAAGCGTACCTTTGCGCCGGGCGCCGGCGGCAAGATGACCGAGGTCGCGGAGAAGGAGATGGCGCTCGCCGCCGAGCTCTCCGCCGACGACCGCGCCCATCTTTCCAACCTGACCGCCGGCGAGCGCGCCACCCGCCTCAAGGCGTTGGAGGAGGCCCGCCGCGACGACGAGATCCGTCGCCAGCAGGAGGCCGAGGAAGCGCAGCGCCGCGCCGAGGAAGAGGCTGCTCGCGCGGCCGAGGAAGAGGCCCGCCGCAAGGCCGCCGAGGCGCGGGGCGAGACCTATCCCCCCGCGCCCGAGCCGACGCCCGAGCCCGTGGTGGTCGAGGAAGCGCCGGCGGCGCCGAAGCCCAAGACGGAGCCGGCGGTCAAGCGTATCGAGCCCAATGTCGTGCGGACCTCGCGCGGCCCGGTGGTCGAGGCCGAGGAGGAGGAAGAGGCGCCGAGCAAGGTCAAGCGCTCAAGCGTCCGCCCGCCGGCCAAGCCCCTGGCGCCCCGCCGCGACGAACCGCGCCGGCGCGCCGGCAAGATCTCCATCGTCCAGGCCCTCGACGAGAACGCCGGGGAGCGGATGCGCTCGCTCGCGGCCGTGAAGCGCGCCCGGGAGAAGGAGAAGCGCGCTCATATGCTGCAAATGGAGACGCAGCGCGTGATCCGCGACGTCATCATTCCCGAGAGCATCACGGTGCAGGATCTGGCAGCCCGCATGGCCGAGCGCAGCACCGACGTCATCAAGGCCCTGATGAAGATGGGCATCATGGCGACGATCAACGAGCAGCTCGACCAGGATACGGCCGAGCTGATCGTCACCGAGTTCGGCCATCGCCTGAAGCGCGTCAGCGAGGCCGATATCGAGCTTGGCCTGGAGGGCGAGGCGGATGATCCGGCGCTCCTGCAGCCGCGCCCGCCTGTGGTCACGGTCATGGGCCATGTCGACCACGGCAAGACCTCGCTGCTCGATGCGATCCGGCAGACCGA
>DATBBO010000205.1:0-2739 GCA_036270995.1 Dongiaceae bacterium
GCCCGCTGGAACGAGCACCCCCCAAGTGCAAGTAAGGTAACGATGATTATTGCTCGGCGCATTGTTTCCTCCAACCCTAGGCGGACGTTCTTTTCGCGATCACTTGCTGCTCACAACCCGCCACTGGAAAATCTCCCTTCCCTGGATCTCTTCAGACGACTTACCGGTGTCGGGGCCGCGGGGAAGTTATGGTTCCATTAGGGCAGTGTCATTGACTAGATCGGCCAATTCATTGATTTCGTCCGCCAGCGGTTGCGACGCCAAGCGTGGCGCAAGGGCGGCGCCAGCGGTGCGGCGGGCTGGGCCGGTGGGTACACTCATTTCCCCCTCCCCCTGCGGGCCGAAGGCCGCGCTCTGCTAAATGCCTCTCGTCCTCGGCTTGCGCAGCAGGAGGACGGACCAGTCGTCGCGGTGGCGCTCGGATTCCAGGACGAGGCCCTGGCGCTGATGCGCCGCCAGCACCTCCGGCACCTGGTCCGTCATCAGCCCGGAGAGAATGGCGCGTCCGCCGGGGGCGAGATTGCGCGCGAGACCCGGCGCCAGCCGGATCAGCGGACCGGCCAGGATATTGGCCATGACGAGATCGAACGGCGCGGCGCGGCGCAGGCCCGGGGCGGCGAAGCCATCACTGCGGATCACGCGGATGCGATCCGCCAGGCCGTTGAGCGCCAGGTTCTCGCGCGCGACCCGCACCGCCGCGGGGTCGTTGTCGACGCCCAGCACGAGGCCCGGCCAGAGCCGCGCGGCGGCGAGCGCCAGCACGCCGCTGCCGCAGCCGAGATCGAGGATGCGATGGAACCGGCGGCCGTCCCGCGCCAGACGGTCGAGCACGATCAGGCAGCCCTTCGTCGTCTCATGCCGGCCGGTGCCGAAGGCGGCACCGGCATCGACCAGGAGGGCGAGCTTGCCGCGCGGCGTCGGCCCCCTCACATGGCTGCCGCGCAGATAGATGCGGCCCGCGGTGACGGGCGGGAGCGCCTTGCGGCTTTCGGCGAGCCAGTCCTTCGAGGGGAGCGGCGCGAAGCTCGGCACCCCGAAGGGGGCGAGCGCTGCGCGGATCGCGCGGCGGGCCGGCGCGCCCTTGACCAGCGCTTCAACCTCCCAGAGCGGCGCACCCTTGACCTCGTAGCGCGAGGTCGCGATCGCGAAGGGTTCAAGCGCCGTTTCCGCGGCTTCGGCGGCAGCGGCGCCGAGGCGCAGCTGCACGGTCCACAGCCGCGTCACGAGGCCTGCTCGGCCGGCACGACGAAGCTCGCGATCACCTTCTTGGCCCCGGCCTTGTCGAAGGCGATGTCGAGCTTGTCGCCCTCGGCGGCCACCACCACGCCATAGCCGAACTTGCGATGGAACACCTTGGCGCCCGGCGCATAGGTCGCCGTGCTCTCGACCCGGCGCACCTCGCCCTCGATCAGCGGGGCCGTGCGGCGCGGCGCCGAGCTCCAGCTGTCGCGGAAGCCCTCGAAGCGGCCAAAGCTGGGCTCGGCCATGGGCCGGAGGCCGGGGGCACTATCCTCCTCCACATGGGCATGGGGAATCTCGGCGATGAAGCGCGAGGGCAGCGAACTCTGCCAGAGATTATGGACCCGGCGGTTCGCGGCATAGGAGATCTCGACGCGCCTGCGGGCGCGGGTGAGGCCGACATAGGCGAGACGTCGCTCCTCCTCAAGTCCGGCATTGCCGTTCTCGTCGAGGGTGCGCTGGCTGGGGAAGATCCCCTCCTCCCAGCCCGGCAGGAAGACGGCGTCGAACTCGAGCCCCTTGGCGCTGTGCAGCGTCATGATGCTGACCATGTCGCGTGGATCGCCCTCGGCGTTCTCCATCACCAGGCTCACATGATCGAGGAAGCCCGAGAGGTTCTCGAACTCCGCCATGGCGGCGACCAGCTCCTTGAGGTTCTCCAGCCGGCCCGGCGCGTCGGGCGATTTGTCCGCCTGGAGCATGGCGGTATAGCCGGACTCGTCGAGCACGGTCTCGGCCAGCTCGCCATGAGGGATGCCAGGCGCGATCGCCCGCCACCGGTCGAGATCGGCGATCAGGAGGCTGAGCGCCCGGCGCGAGGCCGGCTTCAGCTCATCGGTCTGGGAGAGGCTGCGGGCGGCCTCCACCAGGCTCAGGCCCGCGCTGCGCGCCGTCTGGTGGATCTGGCGTAGCGTCGTGTCGCCGATGCCGCGGCGCGGCTTGTTGACGATGCGCTCGAAGGCGAGATCGTCGGCGGGCGAATGGAGGAGGCGCAGATAAGCGAGCGCATCGCGCACCTCCTGGCGCTCGTAGAAGCGCGGGCCCCCCAGCACCCGATAGGGCAGGCCCAGGGTGATGAAGCGCTCCTCGAACTCGCGGGTCTGGAAGCCGGCGCGGACCAGGATGGCGATCTTGCCCAGCGCCATGCCCTTGCGCTGAAGCGCCTCGATCTCCTCGCCGACCTGGCGCGCCTCCTCCTCGCCGTCCCAGACGCCGCGGATGCGGATCTGCTCGCCTTGCTCGCCATCGGTATGCAGGGTCTTGCCGAGCCGGCCCCGGTTGTGAGCGATGAGCCCGGAGGCGGCGGCGAGGATATGGCCGGTGGAGCGGTAGTTGCGCTCGAGGCGGATGATGCGCGCCCCGGGAAAATCGCTCTCGAAGCGCAGGATGTTTCCGACCTCCGCCCCGCGCCAGCCATAGATGGACTGGTCGTCATCGCCGACGCAGCAGAGATTGCGCCGGCCCTGGGCCAAGAGGCGCAGCCACAGATACTGGGCGACA
>DATBBO010000206.1:0-9571 GCA_036270995.1 Dongiaceae bacterium
CATGATGGGATGCAGCAGATGCAGAAGCTGGCCCAGCGCCCAGGCGACCGCTGCCTGCGTCTCCTTGGCCGCGGCCCCCTCCTCGCCACCGGCATCCGCCTTGGCGATGATCGACTTGGCCAGCTCCAGATACCAGTCGCAGAACTCGCCCCAGACGCCGTGATAGAGCGCGTGGGCGGCCTCGTTGTACTTGTAATCGGCGAGCGCCTCCTCGACCCGCGCCGCAAGCTCGACGATCCGCCCGACGGCCCAGCGGTTGACCTGCTGGCGGCAGGCGGCCGGATCGAAGGCGGGATCGAGGAGGCAGCCATTGACCTGGCAGAACCGTGCGGCGTTCCAGAGCTTGGTCGCGAAGTTGCGATAGCCCGCGACCCGGCTCTCGGCGAGCTTCACGTCGCGGCCGGGGGCGGCCAGCGCCGCCAGGGTGAAGCGCAGCGCATCGCAGCCATATTTGTCGATCAGCTCCAGGGGATCGATGATGTTCCCCTTGGCCTTCGACATTTTCTGACCATGCTCGTCGCGCACGAGGGCATGGATGTAGACGGTGCGGAAGGGCACCTCGTCCATGAAATGCAGCCCCATCATCATCATCCGGGCGACCCAGAAGAAGATGATGTCGAATCCGGTCACCAGCACATCGCCCGGATAGTAGCGGGCGAGCTCCGGCGTCTTCTCCGGCCAGCCGAGGGTCGAGAAGGGCCAGAGCGCCGAGGAGAACCAGGTATCCAGCACATCCTCGTCGCGGCTGAGCTCGACATCCTTGCCGTAATGTTTCTTCGCCGCGGCCGCCGCCGCCGCCTCCCCCATGGCGACGAAGACCTCGCCATCGGGCCCGTACCAGGCGGGAATCTGATGGCCCCACCAGAGCTGGCGCGAGATGCACCAGGGCTGGATGTTGCGCATCCACTGGAAATATGTGGTCGTCCACTGCTCCGGCACGAAGACGGTCTGGCCCTTCTCCACGGCGGCGATGGCGGGCTCGGCGAGCTTGGCGGCGTTGACATACCATTGGTCGGTCAGCCAGGGCTCGATGACCACATCCGAGCGGTCGCCATGCGGCACCGTCAGGCTGTGGGGCTCGACCTTCTCGATGAGGCCCCCCGCCTCGAGATCCTCGACTACCTTCTTGCGGGCGGCCTCGCGGGAGAGGCCGCGATAGGGAGCCGGCACATTGTCGTTGAGGCGCGCATCGGCGTCGAAGATGTTGATCATCTCCAGCCCGTGGCGGCGGCCGACCTCGAAATCGTTGAAGTCATGGGCCGGCGTGATCTTGACCGCGCCGCTGCCAGTCTCGGGATCGGCATATTCATCGGCGACGATGGGGATGAGCCGGCCCACCAGCGGCAGGCGGACATGCTTGCCGACCAGAGCCTTGTAGCGCTCGTCCTCGGGATGGACCGCGACGGCGGTATCGCCCAGCATCGTCTCAGGCCGGGTCGTGGCGACCACGATCGAGCGGCCGGGCTCGCTCTCGATGGGATAGCGGATATGCCAGAGATGGCCCTTGATTTCCCGCGCATCGACCTCGAGGTCTGAGATCGCCGTGTGCAGCTTCGGGTCCCAGTTCACCAGCCGCTTGTCGCGATAGATCAGGCCCTGGCGGTGGAGATCGACGAAGACCTTGCGCACCGCGTGGCTCAGGCCCTCGTCCATGGTGAAGCGCTCGCGCGGCCAGTCCGCCGAGGCGCCGAGCCGGCGCAGCTGGCGGATGATCGTGCCGCCGGAATGTTCCTTCCACTCCCAGACCTTCTCGAGGAAGGCGGCGCGCCCGATGGTCTTCGCATTGGTTCCTGGACCGGCGCGCTCCAGGACGATGCCCTGGCCAGCGAGCTGGCGCTCGACCACCGATTGGGTGGCGATGCCGGCATGGTCCGTGCCGGGCTGCCAGAGCACGTCGCGCCCGCGCATGCGCTGGTAGCGCACCAGCACGTCCTGAATAGTGAAGGTGAGCGCATGGCCCATATGCAGGCTGCCGGTCACGTTCGGCGGCGGCATCATGATGGTGAAGGGGATCGCGGGCGATTCCGGATGTGCGGCGAAATAGCCGCCCTTCTCCCAGCGCGCATAGTGCCGGGCCTCGACCTCGGCCTGGTTGAATGTCTTCTCGAGCATGCAGGCTTGTTTAAGGGGCGGACCTCACCCTGGCAAGCACGGAGCCGTACAGAGTGCTCCCGGCGCTCAGGATTCCGATTTCCGGCTGATGCGGTCGATCTCCTGCTGCACCCGGCACTCGACGATCTCCTGCAGATTCCGATCGAGCCACGCCCGGAGCATGGGTTCCAGCGCCTCGCGCACCACCTCCTCCAGCGTTCGGCCGGATCTGGCCACCTCCGGCGGGGCGGGCGGCGGCGCGGCAGGCGCCGCTCGGGGCGAGACGCCGGAGGCAGGCGAGGCTGGCGGAGCCACAGGCGCGGGGGCCACGGGCGAAGGGGCTGCGGCGGGCGGGATGACCGGGTGAGGCAGCGGACGAATCCAGCGCGGGGGATTCGGCGGCGCAGGCGTCGGCTTGCTGGGAGCGGCCAGCGCCTCCGCAGCCACCGGCTGGGTCAGCAGCAGCGGCTCCTCGACCGCGATCACTTCGCCTTGGCCCGCTTCGCCGGGCGCCAGTGTCAGGACCGAGCCGCCCTCGGGCAGCGCACGCGTCAAGACCAGCGGGGCGCTGCTGGGCCCGGTTTCCAACGCGCCGGGCGGCGCCGGGATCTCGGCCGGCTCGGCTTCCTCGGACCGCCCGTTATCGGCGATGATCCGTCGGATGGAGGCCAGGATGTCCTCCATCGACGGTTCTCCTGGCGCCGGTGGCTGGCTCATGGCGCGTCCTTCTCATCCCGGCATCATCCGGGCCAGTTAAAATAGCATAAACATCTGCTTGGCGCAGAGCTCTGAGCTAGAAGACGAAGCCCCGCTGGCGCCGGAAATCGGCCAGAGCAGGCACGGCCGCATCGAAATAGGGCCGATGGGAGATGACCTTCTCCCGTTCCATGAAGAGGGTCGCTCGACCGACGCCCTCAGCGGCGACGACGGTCACCAGCCTTCCTCCATCGCCAATCTGGCCGAAAAGGGCCTGGGGGATCTCCTCCACAGAGCCTTCGATCAGGATGAGATCGTAGGGCGCAGTGACGGGCCAGCCCTGAGCCAGCGGGCCGGTGACCTGAACCACATTGTGGATCGCGAGCTGTGCGAGCTGCTCTTTTCCGCGGGCGGCGAGCCCGGCATCGCTCTCCAGAGCCACGATGCTGGCGACGAGATGGGCGAGCACCGCCGCGCCATAGCCGGGTCCCGAGCCGATGACCAGCGCGCGATCCTCGGGCTTCGGCTCGGCGAGCTGGACCAAGCGGGCGAAGACCATGGGCTCCATGAGAAAGCGCCCCGGCGCCATCGGGATATCGTCATCCACATAGGCGGCAAAGGCGCGGTCGGCGGGCAGGAAGCGCTCCCGCGGGACGGAGGACAGCGCCGCCAGCAGGCCAGCATGCGTGACCTTGTTGGTGCGGATCTGGCTCTCGACCATGTTCCGGCGGGCGGCTTCATAGTCCATCCTGCTCTCCTCGGCTCCATCGCGGTTTCGCCGGCGGCATCATAGTCAACCGCCCGGCTCGGTAAAGCGCGCCGTGCCGGCGCGAAGCCATTCTGCGCCCGTTCCTCGGCAATTGACACCTCGCCGGCCAGAGGCCAGCTTCTGCCGAGATGTTCCACGACCCTGGAGGCCCACCCTTGCGCAAGCGCTTTCGCGGCACGGCCAGCTACATCACCTCGCGCGACCTCGAGGTCGCCGTCGATGCCGCGATCACCCTGCAGCGCCCTCTCCTGGTCAAGGGCGAGCCGGGGACCGGCAAGACCATGCTCGCCTTCGAGATCGCCGCGGCGCTGGGCATGCCGCTCATCCAATGGCATATCAAATCGACGACCAAGGCTCAGCAGGGGCTTTATGAATATGACGCCGTCTCGCGGCTGCGCGACGGCCAGCTCGGCGATCCGCGGGTCCACGACATCGCCAATTACATCGTCCGGGGCAAGCTGTGGGATGCCTTCGAGGCGCCGGACCCCGTGGTGCTCCTGATCGACGAGGTCGACAAGGCGGATATCGAGTTCCCCAACGACCTGCTTCTCGAGCTCGACCGTATGGAGTTCTTCGTCTACGAGACGCGCAAGACGGTGGTCGCCCGCCACCGCCCGGTGGTGATCATCACCTCCAACAACGAGAAGGAGCTGCCGGACGCCGTCCTGCGCCGCTGCTTCTTCCACTACATCCGGTTTCCCGATCCCGAGACCATGAACCGGATCGTCGCCTCCCATCTGCCGGACATTCGCAAGGAGCTGGCGCGCGAGGCCCTCAAGCTCTTCTACGAGATCCGCGAGGTACCCGGGCTGAAGAAGAAGCCTGCCACATCGGAGCTGATCGACTGGCTGAAACTGCTGATGGCCGACGAGATCCCGGTGACGGCGCTGCGCTCCAACGACCCCAAGGTGGTGATCCCGCCGCTCCACGGCGCGCTCCTGAAGAACGAGCAGGACGTCCACCTCTTCGAGCGCCTGGCCTTCCTGCACCGCCGAGGACAGGCTTAGGCGATGGGCGCGCCGCTTCCTGCTACCTGCCCCCTCGCCGCCGGACGCGCCCGGATATCGCGTATGGCGCGTTTTACACTGTCCTTTCCTTCGTCATCCCGGCGAAAGCCGGGATCCAGGATTGCAAGAGCGTGCTGGTCGCCCTGGACCCCGGCTTTAGCCGGGGTGACGACTGGGAGAGTGCGGCCCAGACATAATGCGATGCGTGCGACGGGCAGGCGCTGATGTTCGCTGGCTTCATCGCCCAGCTTCGCGCCGCCGGCGTTCCCGCCTCGCTCACCGAATATCTGACCCTGCTGCGCGCCATGCGGGCGGGCTGTGCCGAGCACAGCGTCGAGAGCTTCTATTTCCTCGCTCGCTCGGCCCTGGTGAAGGACGAGCGGCTGATCGACCGCTTCGACCGCGTCTTCGCCCATTTCTTCCGCGGGCTCGGCAGCATCGATGCGGAGATGATCACCGAGCTGCCCGCCGAGTGGCTGAAGAAGCTGGCGGAGCGGCTGCTGACACCCGAGGAGATGGCCGCGGTCGAGGCGCTGGGCGGCTGGGACAAGCTGATGGAGACCCTGCGCCAGCGCTTGGCGGAGCAGAAGGGGCGCCATGAGGGCGGGTCGAAATGGATCGGCACCGCGGGCACCTCGCCTTACGGCGCCTTCGGCTACAACCCCGAAGGGGTGCGCATCGGCCAGGGGGACTCCCGCAACCGCAGCGCGGTCAAGGTCTGGGACAAGCGCGAGTTCCGGGACCTCGACGGCGAGGTCGAGCTCGGCACCCGCGGCATGAAGCTGGCGCTGAGGCGCCTGCGACGCTTCGCCCGCGAGGGCCAGCCGATCGAGCTCGACATGTCCGGCACCATCCGCGCCACGGCGCACAATGCCGGTCTCCTCGATCTCAAGATGCAGGCCGAGCGGCGCAACAAGGTGAAGGTACTGCTGCTGCTCGATATCGGCGGCTCCATGGACGATCACGTGACGGCCTGCGAGCAGCTCTTCTCCGCCGCGCGCGCCGAGTTCAAGCATCTGGAGACCTTCCATTTCCACAACTGCCCCTATGAGCGGCTCTGGCGCAGCAACCGGCGCCGGCATCTGAACGAGACGCCGACATTCGACATCCTGCATCGCTACGGGCCGGACTGGATGCTGGTCTTCGTCGGCGACGCCACCATGAGCCCCTACGAGATCACGCAGCCGGGCGGCTCCATCGAGCATTGGAACGAGGAGGCCGGCCAGGTCTGGGTCCAGCGCCTGACCCGGCAATTCGAGCGCGCGGTGTGGATAAACCCCCGGCCGGAGGCTCGCTGGGAGCATGTCCACTCCCTGCAGATCCTTCGCCGGCTGATGGAGGGCCGCATGTACCCCCTGACCCTCGACGGCCTCGATGCCGCCATGCGCGAGCTCGCCCGGTGAGCGCTGTCCGCAAGCTCAAGCTTCCCGATGGCGAGCAGGTGCCGGCACTCGGCCAGGGCACCTGGAAGATGGGCGAGAGCCGCTCCAAGCGAAAGGACGAGGTCGCGGCCCTCAAGCTCGGCCTCGATCTCGGGATGACCCTCATCGACACCGCGGAGATGTATGCCGAGGGTGGCGCCGAGGAGGTCGTGGCCGAGGCGATCAAGGGCCGGCGCCGCGAGGTCTTCATCGTCACCAAGGTCTATCCCCACAATGCCAGCCGGGCCGGCATGCAAGCCGCCTGCGAGCGCAGCCTGAAGCGGCTGAAGACCGACCGCATCGACCTCTATCTCCTCCATTGGCGCGGCGGCATTTCGCTGGCCGAGACTCTGGCGGGCTTCGAGGATCTGAAGGCCGCGGGCAAGATCCGCCATTTCGGCGTCAGCAATTTCGATCTCGCCGATATGAAGGAGCTGCAGGCGCTGCCGGGCGGAAATGAGGCCGCCACCAACCAGGTGCTCTACAACCTGAAGCATCGGGGCATCGAGTTCGATCTACTGCCCTGGGGCGAGGCCCAGGGCCTGCCGATCATGGCCTATTCGCCGCTCGAGATCGGCCCGCTGCAGCGGGCGAGCGCACTGCGCCGGGTGGCGGAACGTCATGGCATCAGCACAGTCCAGATTGCGCTCGCCTGGGTGCTGCGCCGGCCCGATGTCATTGCCATCCCCAAGGCGAGCCGCCTGGAGCATGTGCGCGAGAACCGTGCCGCCCTCGATGTCCCCTTCACGGACGAAGACTTGGCCGAGCTCGATGCCGCTGCCCCGCCGCCGCGCCGGCCGACGCCGCTGGAGATGATCTGAGCGCGGAGATTTCTCGGATATTAATGACGACTTAATAGACCGCCCCCAAAATTGTCTCTCGTATTCAAATATAATCGCCAGCAATATCCACCAACAATACTGCTTGGCCTGCGGCAGAAGTACATAACCTAAGATAACGCAAGGCTCCTGCCGCTCATACCCATCGCTAGTCCGAAACGGTCGCGCGAACGATGCGCGTGCCGCAGCGCAGGATCATCAGGGGAGGAATGCGTCGTGAGCAACGCCACTCTGCAACAGAGCGCCGTCAGCCAACTCGCCGCCCAAGCCGATGTCATTGGCAAGGTCGCCCAGGACGCCGGCGCCTTTGCCGCCTTGGTCGCGGCGTTCGACTCCAACGACCCCGACGCGTTTGGCTGGGTCCTGCAACGTCTCGAATTGCTTCCGCAATGTGAGCTGATCTGCGAGTGGATCCGGATCAAACGCTGCGTTCTGCGTTGCGTGGAGGTGTGTGGGCCGCCGGACCCTCAAGTCTCCGTTCCCGGGCTGCGCCCGTTCGCGGACGCGATTATCAGGCTTGCATCGGATCGGGCGCTGTTGAATCGGGTCATCGACGCCGTTTCTTGCGGCGACGCGGAAACCTATCAGGCCGCCATCGCCGGGGCCAAACTGGGAGATTTCTGCCATCTGCTGTGCCGCTACGTCTGCTCGACGATCTACCGGCGCATCTGCGAGGTCGTATGCACGCCGCGGACTGCGCCAGTGCGGGCGGCGGACGCCGCACTTGATATCAGAGCGGATGCCGAGGCGCTTCAGCGCATCGTAAAGAACGAAAGACTGTTCGGCGCGATTGAAAAGGCGGCTCCGGGGCTGCTTTGCGAGGTGCTAAATCCCGTAATCCGGGAAGCCGGATTTATCGGCGACTGCGAAATCATTTGCCGATTGATCTGCGTCTGGCGCTGCGTCCGCGTCTGCCACGAACTCTGCCGCGAGCCGCCGCCCATCCTCACCGGCGTCGACGCGATCGACGAGGCGCGAAAGTTCGCGCTTGCTGCCCGGTTCCTGTCCGACAAGCCGCGCGTCCTGGCAGATCTCGTGGCTGCGGTCCAGGATGGCGACGCCAGCGCCTATGCGGCAATCGTCGGCCGCATCGGGCTCGGGCGCTATTGCTGGCAGGTCTGCGCCTGGGTGTGCTCCGAACTCTGTTACGAGTTCTGCATCTGCGTCTGCCCGCCGCCGGTCAAGCCGCCTCTCTTCACTTACGTCGGCCACTTCGACATCTACACCGACATCGACCCGGTAACCGGCAAGACCAACAAGGGCCTGTCCTTTTCAGGGCTCTTCTTCAACGGCGGCCCGAATTTCGCGTTCGAGGGGCCGCTGCAGCTCGCGGGATTCTGCCCGATTGACTCGCCGGCGTTCCCTGGGGCGCAGATGAAATACCGTTTCACCTATTCCGTCGGGGGAGGCTCGCCGGTTGCGATCACCGGGCCTCTCGTCAGCACAGTGCAAGTCGGGACGCAGGCGATCTCATGGCCGCACAAAGACACCTCGACCGGCCTTGCGATCGGTCCCATGCAGATCTTGCATCCTCAGGTGCAGGTCTCCGCGGCGCCGCCGTCGAGCCCGGTAGCGCCGGCGATCGGCGCGCCCTATGTCGATCCGGCTCCGTTCAACCTCCAGCCCGACGTGGACGGCTGGGTCGTGGTCGATCCGAACGTCGACGCCTCCGGCTTCACCACCCTGATGGGGTTCGACACGACAAAAGTCCCCGGTTTGGCCGGCGGCGCGCCATTCGCCGGCTTCAACGGAAAACCCGGCGGTTCGCCCGCGGGCAGCCCGCCGCCGGTGTCCGCGGCGGGGACCGACATGGCGATCACCTTCGAAGCAACCCGGGTCGGCGTCGTCACCGTGGACTACACCAATTCGCTAAGCAAGATCCGCATCAACAACTGGGGCGAAGTCAACAATCTGTGGATCGAGGAGTTCGTCGGGGTCGCCGGATGCTGCACGCCGATCGACAATACCGTATCCATCCAGTTCACCGTCGATCACGAAGAGATGGCGGCCGGAGGCTGGGGGCTGAGCATCGTCGGTTGCAGTCCGTCCTCCCCGGGGGACATCACGCCCACTGTGTCGGGTCCGGGCGTGACGATCGGATCCCGGGGCGGGTATGGCACGATCGTCGAGGCCACGGGCGGCGTGTCGACGACTCTCGCCAGCCCCGTTTCCGCTGTCGACACGACCTTCACTGTTGCAAGCAGCGCGGGCGTTCCGGCGACGCCGTTCCTCGCCTATCTGTGCGACGGAAACGAGGCAGTCCGGGTGACCAACGTCGCGGCGACGACCTGGACCGTGATCCGCGGCCAGAATGGCACGACGCCGGCCGCCGCCGCGGCTGGGGCTGAAATCTCGACGGACTGGTGCAACTGTTCCTATCAGGTGTGGCTCAGCACGAGGGCCGGGCTTACGACCGGATTGCTCGACAACCAGGGATCTTCCAACCTGCTGACCTTCTGTATCTGCGGGCACTAGGGACCGAGCCCGGGTCTGCGGTAACGGACGGCGGAGGGACGCAAATCGGTTCGGCGGGCGATTTACTGATGCGGTTCGTTCTGGCCGTTCTCGCGACCTGGCGGGTGACTCACCTGCTGGCGAACGAGGACGGCCCGGCGGACGTCGTCTTCCGCCTGCGCCGGTGGCTCGGCGACGGGTTCGTCGGCTCGCTGATGGATTGTTTCAATTGCACGAGCGTCTGGATCGCTGCGCCTTTCGCGCTGTTCGTCTCGACCGATCCTCTGACCTGGG
>DATBBO010000207.1:0-3979 GCA_036270995.1 Dongiaceae bacterium
CTGCCGATCTGGGATATCGCCGTCCAGACCGAGGGGAAGGCCCGGCTCCGGGTCCAGAGCTATGCCGATCTGATCGAAGATCCGCTGCTAAAGGAAGCAGTTGAGCTCAACGCCTTCGAGGAAGGCCGTCACAAGCATGTGCTCTCGAACCTCGTCCAGGCCTATGGCATCAAGCTCGAGCCCGAGCCCGAGTACATCAGGCCACGCGATCCCGAATGGGCCTTCATGGTCACCGGCTTCAGCGAATGCATCGACAGCTTCTTCGCCTTCGGCCTGTTCGAGCTCGCCAAGCGCTCCGGCTTCTTCCCGCCGGCGCTGGTGGACACCTTCGAGCCGGTCATCCAGGAGGAAGGCCGCCATATTCTCTTCTTCGCCAATTGGGTCGCCTGGCATCGGCGCAATATTCCCTGGTGGCGCCGGCCGCTGTTCTTCGCCAAGGTCGCGGGGGTCTGGGCCTTTCTGATCTGGGAGCGGATCAAGACCGCGCGTGATGTCGGCGGCAATCCCCAGGACAACAACTTCACCGTCACCGGCAGCCAGTCCATCGGCGTTGACGTCGATGTGGCCGGGCTGATGGATACCTGCCTGGCGGAGAACGACCGGCGATTGAGCGGCTACGATCCTCGCCTGCTGCGGCCCCGGATGGTGCCCCGCCTCGTTCGGCTGGCGCGGCGAACCTTCCTGAGGTCGAAGCAGCGCCACGGCTGAGCGAGGCGGCGCGGGTGAAGCTTTTCGGCATCCTGGCGCTCCTCCTGGGGCTCCTGGCCGGCACGCTTCTGATCGCCCATTACGGGGTGGGCGCGGTCGCCGCGGCCCTTCTCGCCATCGGGTGGCGAGGCTTCCTGGTCATTCTCGTCATCCATCTGGCGATCCTCGCGCTCTGCGGCCTCTCCTGGTTCGTCCTGGTGCCGCCCGGTGAGCGCAAAGGCCTCTGGCCCTTCGTCTGGGGCCGGCTCGTGCGCGAGGGCGGCTCCGAGCTCCTGCCTCTGTCGCAGCTGGGCGGCCTGGTCATGGGCGGCCGTGCCGCGAGCCTCGCAGGCCTGCCAGGACGGGTCAGCGCCGCCTCATCGGTGGTCGACGCGACGATCGAGCTCCTGGCCCAGCTCGCCTTCGCCACCTTGGGACTGGGCCTTCTCGTGTCGCTGCGTCCCGATGCCCCGTTCATCAGCGCGACGGCGGCGGCGCTGGCGGCGGCCCTTGTCGGCGTCATCCTCGTCATCGTCATCCAGCACCGCGGCTTCGTGCTGCTGGAGCGGATCGCCGAACGCCTCAGCCGGCAATGGTCGAGCAATAGCGGCTGGTCCGCCGGCACCATCCAGCATGTCATTCTGCAAACCTATGAGCGCCATGGCCGGCTGCTCGCCGGATTCCTGCTGCATCTTCTGGCCTGGATCGCCGGCGCCATCGAGATCTGGATCGCCCTCTTGTTCATGGGCATCCCCTTGCCGCTGGCGGCCGTCATCGCCATCGAAGGGCTGCTCGCCGCGGCGCGCGGCATCGCCTTCGTTGTTCCCTCTGCGCTCGGCGTGCAGGAAGGCGCCTATCTGGTGCTGGGCGCACTCTTCGGCCTGCCGCCGGACACGGCGCTCGCGCTCTCCCTGCTGAAGCGCGCCCGCGGGCTCGTGCTCGGGGCTCCGCCTTTGCTGCTCTGGCAGGTCGCCGAGAGCCGCCAGCTCCTGCGCCGCCGCAGGACCGCCGCCGCCGCGGCCTCGACCGGCCCGGCCATCCAGTCCTCGCAGCCGGAGCGCCGGTAGCGCCATGGTCCAGCAGGTGATCGATCCCGAGCGCGTGGCGCCCTATCTCGATCGAGCGCTGGCCGCCGCCGTGATTCCCGAGCTTCCGAACCGGAGCGAGGGCAAGGTTCGCGACAGCTACGACCTCCCGGATGGACGGCGCATTCTCATTGCCACCGACCGTCTCAGCGCCTTCGACCGGGTGCTCGCCACCATACCCTTGAAGGGCCAGGTTCTGACGCAGACCGCGCGCTTCTGGTTCGAGGCCACCCGCGGCATCTGTCCCAACCACATCGAAGCCTATCCCGACCCGAACGTCACCCTGTGCCGGCGGCTGTCGATCCTTCCCGTCGAGATCGTCGTCCGCGGCTATCTGACCGGGACCACGAAGACCTCGATCTGGCCCATGTACAAGGCGGGACAGCGCGAGATGTACGGCATCCGCTTCCCCGAAGGGCTGCGCGAGAATCAGATGCTTCCCCAGGCCATCGTCACGCCGACGACCAAGGCCTTCGGCGCCGGCCATGACGAGCCGCTCTCGGCCCGCGACATCGCCGCGCGCGGCCTGATGACGGCGAGCCAATGGCGGACCACCTCCGACTATGCCCTGGCGCTCTTCGCCCATGGGCAGCGCCTGGCCGCGTCGCGCGGACTGATCCTCGTCGATACGAAATACGAGTTCGGCCTCGATGCCGAAGGCCGCGTCACCCTGGCCGACGAGATCCACACGCCCGACAGCAGCCGCTACTGGCTGCAGGACAGCTATGAGCAGCGCTTCGCCGCCGGCGCCCCGCCGGAAAGCTTCGACAAGGATGTCATTCGCAACTGGATCCTCGCCCGCTGCAATCCCTATGAGGATCCGATCCCCGAGATCTCGCGCAAGATGAGGCTCCACACGGCGGCGGTCTATGTCAGCGCCTTCGAGACGATTACCGGGGAGAGCTTCGCCTGGCCTGACGCCCGGGTAGCGCCGCTGGAGCGCATACGCGGCGCTTTGCGGATCTACTTGCCCTGACGGGCTGGTTCTTTTTCACTGCGCCATCAAGGCCTTGTGATCATGCTTGCGTGGACGCCCAGGGCCGGGCGGCTCACAGTGGAGCCTGGCGATTGGCGCCTGGAGGCGCGGCAAGCATGACGTCGAGAGCCCTCTGGCTCATCCCGGGATTGCTGGCTCTGGCAAGCTTGGCCGGCTGCGGTCTTGGCGGACGTGCGCATGGTCCGCCCTCGCCCAACGCATCTGCGGTCGTCGATATGGGCTTCGCGAGCTTCCAGCCCGAGACGGTCCATATCCACGCTGGCCAGTCGGTCGAATGGCGCAACACCTCCGTCATCACCCATTCCGTCACCGACGACGCCCGCCTCGCCTCGAAGCCCCAGGATGCGGCGTACCCGGCGGGGGCGACACCTTTCCGCTCCGGCGACGTTCACGCCGGCGATGTCTTCTCCGCCGCCTTCCCCGTGCCGGGAACCTACAAATATTTCTGCACGCATCATGAGGGCGACGGGATGGTGGGCACCGTCGTGGTCGAG
This sequence comes from Dongiaceae bacterium, assembly GCA_036270995.1. Classification (GTDB taxonomy): domain Bacteria; phylum Pseudomonadota; class Alphaproteobacteria; order Dongiales; family Dongiaceae; genus DASXQK01. The sequence continues at coordinate 3,264 of DATBBO010000207.1, forward strand.
CCGGCGGGACAATAGAGCCACGCCCAAACCATCGCATTTGGAATTGCACGAGCCCTTTTTGTCTCTTGCCGTCACCCCGGCGAAAGCCGGGGTCCAGGGCAACCAGCGAGCTCTCGCAACTGGGATGACGAACATTGGCGGCGCCCATAAGGGCGCGCGACGATCTCTCACCCGCGGCCGTCAGTAGATCAGGGTGCAGGTCAGATCGAAGGCTTTGCGGGTTGCATCGCGGGCATGCATCTTGCATTCGCCCTGGGCGGACAGATAGATCCCGGTGCCCCCGGTGACGGCCATCGAGCCGTCTTGCGTGTCGTAGAAGGGCCCCTCGATGGTGATCTGCCCCTGCTCGAGCGTCAGCGAGCGGAAGCACTCCCAGGCCTCGTTTACGATGGTGCGAATGCACCAGCCATTGTCATGGCCGAGCAGGGTCTTGTCGTCCTTGTCGTAGAGCTGATTGGCGAAGGTGATGTTGTCGCCGACGCTGTCACCCTTGGGGCCCATATCGGTCAGGGTCTGGTTGGTGATGCGCTCGACGAAGCTCATCTGCTCCGCTGCCGAAGCGGGCACCCCAGGCCACGCCAGGACCGTGGCCAGAACTCCGGCGATGATCGGCAGGCGAATTTTCATATGCATGTCAGCGCTTCTCCCCGCCCCGGACGCAGGCCCGTTCCCTTCGGGCGGCTGCGATGGCGATCCTAGAGCATGATGCATGAAAG
>DATBBO010000208.1:0-16475 GCA_036270995.1 Dongiaceae bacterium
TTCTATCCGCGCAGCGCAACTGGCCGGGCCTCTTTGATTCCGCCGCCGCCCTGGCACTATTCCGGCGACCTTCTGACCATCGAATACCGCACCGATCCCGCGGCGGTTGCCGAGCTTCTGTCGGCGCCGCTCGAGCCTGCCGCCGAGGACCCAGGCGCCGTCGCTCTGATCTGGGCGGACTGGCAATCCTGCGGCGAATCCGGGCAGGAGCTGCTGGACCCCGTGCGCTCGCAATACCGGGAATGCTTTGCCGTGGTGCGCTGCCGTTTCGAGGGCCGCATCTATTCGCGCTGCGTCTATATTTGGGTCGACAAGGATTTTGCGCTGCTGCGCGGCATCCACCAGGGCTATCCCAAGAAGCTGGGCTCGATCCACATGACCCGGCCGCATCCCTATGGCCCGGCGCCCCGGCTCGTTGAAGGTGCCCGGCTGGGCGCTACCTTGGCTGCCGCGGACCGCAGGCTGGCGGAGGCCGTAATCCTGCTGGAGGGGCCCGCGGAGAAGAACGGCTTCGTCAATGCCCATCCCATGGCCCATCACCGCTGGCTGCCGGCGATCGACGGACCGGGAGATGTCCATGCCGAGCTGATCGAATCCGCCGGCGCCCGCTTCGAGGGCGGTACGCCCTGGCGCGCCACGGTCGAGGCCTTCCGTCTCTTCGACGCTCCAAACGAGGAACTGACGCGCCTTGCGCCGCTTGAGATCATCGCCGGCTACTACCGCCAGATCGGTGTCGTCTGGAACGGCGGCAAGTCCCTCCAACCTTCGGTGACGCGATGACGGTCTTCGCGCCGGCCGATGACGGCCAAGCCGATCTCTCGAGCCATGACAGCTTTCTCGCCGGCGCGCCCCACAACACCTTCGCGCGGCTGCGGCGCGAGGATCCTCTCGCCTGGTGCGCGTACAAGGGCGGCAAGGGCTTCTGGTCCGTCACCCGCCATGAGGACATCCTGGCACTCAACCGCAATTACGGGCTCATGAGCTCGGCCCGCGGCATCCGCATGGAGGACCAGACCCATGAGGAATATCTGGCGCGGCGCACCTTCCAGGAGACCGATCCGCCGGAGCATTCGCGCACCCGGGTGCTGGTGAGCAAGGCCTTTTCCAAGCCGGTGGTGGGCCTTTTCGAGCAGCAGATTCGATCGCTCTGTGATTCCATCCTCGACGCGGCCCTGGCCAAGGGCTGCTTCGATGCGGTGAGCGAGATCGCGCGCCAGCTTCCCATGCGCATGCTGGGGCAGATCCTGGGCACGCCGGAGGAGGATCTGGTGGGCCTCGAGCTCGAGGCCTATGCCTTCCAGCGCGACGCTGGCGGCAAGCTCGCCCCCTATGACACGCCCGGCGCCTATGTCTATGGCACCGGGCCGCTCACTGATCCCATGCGCTTCACCGATGCGATCTGGGAGAAGGCGAGCGAAGCCGGATTCAAGATCGACTGCATCACCTCCGAATATGATTCGCCGCAATTCGAATTCACGCTCACCTATGACGATGCGGTGAAGGCGGTGGATGACAACTTCCTCTTCCGGCTGCTGGCCCGGGAGACCGCGCTGGATCACGGCATCCACCTGACCTTCATGCCCAAGCCGATCCCGAACAAGGGTGGCAGCGGTCTGCATGTGAACTTCAGCTTCCTTGACCGGAATGGGCGCAATGCCATTGCCGAGCCCGGTGTTCCCGGCCAGATCACGGATCTGACCCGCGCCTGCATCGCTGGCCTCATGCATCACCATCGCGGCATGGCCGGGCTCATCGCGCCCACGGTCAATTCCTATGAGCGGCTGAAGCCGGCGAGCCTCTCAGGCTATTGGCGGAACTGGGCCATCGACCATCGCGGCGTGACCACGCGGCTCTCCGCCGAGGGTGGCAAGAGGTCGCGCATCGAGCATCGCATGGGCGATGGCGCGGCCAATCCCTATACCCTTGTCGCCACGGTGCTCCAGGCGGCAAGGCTCGGTCTGGCCGGGAAGTATGCCTTGCCGCCGGCGGAGACCGGCGACTGCATCGAACGCCACGATGCCCAGGATGGCGTGCCCGAGAATCTGGCCGCGGCCCTCGGGGCCTTGGCGGCGGATGACAAGCTCGTGTCGGCCATAGGCAAGACCCTAGTCGAGAACCACATCTTCGTTAAGGAGAACGAGCTGCGGAGGACCGCGGCGCTGGAAGGCGATGCCCTTCGCGACTTCTATATCTATTATGTCTGATCACCGTCAGCGGCCGGCGAAAGGAAGAGGGGAGAATGCCGAAGGTCACCTGGGTCCTTGGCAATGGCAAGGAGATCACCGCCGAGGTCCCGGTGGGGCTTAACATGATGGAGGCCGCCGTCACGAACAACGTGCCGGACGTGATCGGGGAATGCGGCGGCTGCCTCTCCTGTGCGACTTGCCATGTCTTCGTCGACCCGGCCTGGTTCGCCAAGACCGGCGGTCCCAGCGAGATGGAAAGCGACATGCTGGAGATCACCCTGGTCGACCGGCAGCCGACGAGCCGGTTGAGCTGCCAGATCACCTCGGTGCCGGAATTGGACGGGCTGATCTTCAAAGTACCGCAGCTTTAGCGCCTCTCTCTTATGCCCGATCCCATCATCATCGTCGGGGCGGGGCAGGCGGGCGCCGCGCTGGCTGCGCGGCTGCGCGGCCTCGGCTATGACGGGCCCTTGCTGATCCTGGGGGAGGAACCACATCCGCCCTATCAGCGCCCGCCGCTGTCGAAGAAATACATGTCCGGCGAGCTCGACATTCCGCGCCTCCTGATCCGCCCCGCGAGTTGGTATGGCGAGCAGAACATCGAGCTCAGACAGTCCACACCAGTAATGGAGATCTCGCCGCAGGAGCGTCGCGTCACCCTGGGCGACGGAGCGCAGCTCGCCTATGCCAAGCTGGCGCTGACGACCGGAGCCCATCCGCGCCGCCTGCCGGCTGCCATGGGTGGCGACCTCGCCGACGTATTCACCATCCGCAATCTCGCCGATGTGGACGCCCTTTCCCCCGTGCTTGATCCGGGCAGGAGCCTGCTGGTAGTGGGGGGAGGCTATATAGGCCTCGAAGCCGCCGCTGTGGCCGCGTCGAAGGGGCTCAAGGTCATTCTCATCGAGATGGCGCCACGCATCCTGCAGCGAGTCGCCTGCGCGCTGACCTCCGACTATTTCCGCAGCCTGCATGGTCGGCATGGCGTCGTTATTCGCGAATCCGCGGCGTTGCTGGAGCTTCTGGGCAAGGACGGGCGCCTCACGGGCGCGCTGATGCAGGACGGCAGCGTGATCGAAGCCGATCTGGCGGTTATCGGCATCGGCATCGCCCCGAACGTCGATCTGGCCGAGCGCGCTGGACTCGCGGTCGAGAACGGCATCGTGGTGGACGGCAGTTGCCGCGCTTCGGCGGAGGATGTCTATGCCGCAGGCGACTGCGCCAATTTCCCCTGGCGCGGCTCGCGGACCCGCCTCGAATCGGTCCAGAACGCCATCGAGCAGGCCGAGCATGCCGCGGCTGCCATGCTCGGCGCCGGTAAGGACTACGATCCGACACCCTGGTTCTGGTCGGATCAGTATGACGTCAAGCTGCAGATCGCCGGCCTCTGCCGTGGCTATGACGACGCGGTGCCGCGGCCGGGCAGGCGGGAGGGCAGCCAGTCGGTCTGGTATTTCGCGGGCGAGCGCCTGATCGCCGTGGACGCCATGAACGACGCGCTCGCCTACGCCTTCGGCAAGAAGCTCATCGAGGCAGGTCTCTCGATCCCGAAGGCCGTAGCCGCCGATTCGTCCTCGGACCTGAAGCGCTGGGCCGCAGGCGGCTAGCGCGCTCCGCGCAGCATCCGGATGATGCCGGAGAAGTCGCTGCCGCCGTTGCCCGCCTCGGCATAGCGCCGATAGAGCGTGGTCGCGGCCTCGCCCAGCGGTGTCGTGGCGCCGGCCTTCGCTGCCGCCTCCTGGGAGAGGCGGAGATCCTTCAGCATCATCTCGGCGGTGAATCCCGGGCGATAGTTGCGGTTGGCGGGCGAGCTCAGCACGGGTCCCGGCACCGGGCAATAGCTGGTGAGCGACCAGCATTGGCCCGAGGATTTCGAGCTGATGTCGAAGAGCTTCTGGTGATCGAGGCCGAGCTTCTCGGCGAGGATGAAGGCCTCGCCCACGGCGATCATCGAGATGCCGAGGATCATGTTGTTGCAGATCTTCGCTGCCTGGCCATTTCCGGAACCGCCGGCATGGACGATGGTCTTGCCCATGGCCTCCAGGATCGGCCGGGCGTCGGCGAAGGCCGTCTCCGGACCGCCGACCATGAAGGTGAGCGTCGCGGCCTCGGCCCCCGCCGTGCCACCGGAGACTGGCGCATCCACCATCGGCCGCCCGGCTGCAGCAGCTGCCGCCCCGACCGCGCGGGCCGTCTCGACATCGATGGTGGAGCTGTCGATCAGCAGCGTGCCTGGTGCTGCGCTTTCCAGCACCCGGCCCTCGCCGAGATAGACCGTCCGCACATGCTGCCCCGCCGGCAGCATGGTGATCACGGCCTCGACCTCTCTCGCCGCCTCGGCGGGTGAGTTTGCCGCCGCCGCGCCTGCCTCGACCGCCTTGGCGGTGGGAGCTGCCTGGAGATCGAAGGCCTTCACATGATGGCCGGCCTTCAGCAGGTTTCGCGCCATCGGCCCGCCCATATTGCCGAGGCCGATGAATCCGATCCGCGCCATGGGTGAACCTCCCTAGTAGAGCTCGAGCTCGCCGCCCTCGGGCGGCGCGAAGAACATCTCGATCGCCGCCGGATCCAGATCCGCCAGAAGCGGCGGCGACCAGCGCGGCCTGTTGTCCTTCTCGATGATCACGGCGCGCACGCCCTCGTGGAAATCGGGCAGATGGCGCGGCACGCGGCTTGCCATGCGCCATTCCATCCTGAGGCAGCCATCGATGTCGAAGGAGGCACCGGCGCGGATCGCGCGGAAGGCGAGCGCGAGGGAGGTCGGCGATTTCCGCATCAGCAGCTCATGGGTCTGGCGGGCGAACTCCGTTCTGCCGGCGGCCACGGCCGCCATCACCGCCTCCAGGCTCGGCCGGCCGAAGAGGTCGTCGATCTCCGCCTGCTGTGCCGCCAGGGGGGCGGACCCCGGATCCTCGGCGAAGCGCGCCAGCACGCTCGCGACCTCTCCAGGCGCTTCGGCGAGAGCCTGCTCGAAGGCCGGCAGCCGGAGGCGGTGGATCAGATGGGTTGCGATGCCGGCATAAAGCATGTCCGCCGCCTTGAGGCGGTGGCCCGTCAGCCCGAGATAGAGGCCGATCTCGCCGGGGCAGCGCGGCAGGAAATAGGAGCCCCCCACATCGGGGAAGAAGCCGATGCCGGTCTCCGGCATGGCGAAGAGCGCATGCTCGCTCACCACCCGGTAGCGTCCATGCACAGACAGCCCGACTCCCCCACCCATCGCGATCCCGTCGATCAGCGCCAGATAGGGCTTGGGATAGTGCTTGATCAGGGCGTTCAGCCGATATTCGTCGGCCCAGAAGCGATAGGGATAGTCGTCGCCCGCCCGGGCCGCCTCCGAAAGCCGGCGGATATCGCCGCCGGCACAGAAGGCCTTGTCGCCCGCGCCTTTCACTACGACCGCTGCGACGGTCTCGTCCTCCGTCCAGGCGCGAAGCTGGGCCTCCAGCGCGTGGCACATCTCCAGGGTCAGCGCATTCAAGGCCTTCGGCCGGTTGAGGAGCACCTTGCCGAGGCCGTGATGCGCGGAGAACAGAATGTCCTGCTGCAGATCCATGCTCATCTCTCGATCTGGGCCAGCCTGATCCCCATCGCTGCGGCGATGCGCCGGGCCAGAGGCACCAGCAAAGATTCATACCGCGCCCGGTTGCGCTCGATCAGTGAATCGATCGTGCCGGTGATGGCGAGGCTATAGGTCACCTCGACGCCGTCGATGGGGATCGGGCAGGCGATGCCGGCGAAGCCGTCCACATCCTCGCCGATGCAGCTCGCGATGCCGCTCTGCCGAATGGCGGCGAGCTCCTTCAGTAATGCGGTCCGGTCGGTCTGTGTCCGGTTCGTGAATCGCGGCAGGCCGGACGCCAGCACGGCGGCGATGACCGCGTCGCTCTGGAAAGCGAGGATCGCCTTGGCCGATGCGGCGGCATGGGGCCAAAGCTCGCGGCCAGGAACGACATAGCCGCGCACGGCATTCTCCGGCGTCACGATGGCAACGGACTGGATCCGCCGATCGACGAGCCGGGCGATATAGCAGGTCTCGCCGGTCTCTTCCGCCAGCTCGCGTAGCAGCGGCTGGGTCAGGCCCTGGATCCAATCCCCGGAGGCGCCGGTATAGAGCATGCTGAGCAAACGCGGTCCCAGCCGATAGGTGCCACCGGGGGCATCTGTCAGCATGCCCACCTCCGTCAACCCGCGCAGCAGGCGATGAACCGTGGTCTTCGGCAGGCCGAGCTGGCCCACGAGCTGGGCAAGGGTGATGCCGGCCGGAAAGCCGGCCACCACCTCCAGCAAGCGGAAATAGCGCTGCAGCGGCGTGCCGGGCTTCTTGACAGCGGCCATCGAGAGATTTTACCATTCCTGAAATCGGTTCTCAATTCCGATTTCCGGAACAGGAGAGATTTTCACCTTCATGCCGGACACCTCGCGGAATCCGCGCTTCGACATCCTGTTCGAGCCGGTGGCGATCGGCCCACGCATCGCCAAGAACCGCTTCTACCAGCCGCCTCATTGCAACGGCATGGGCGGGCTCCGGCCCCAGGCCCATGCGGCCATGCGCGGCGTCAAGGCCGAGGGTGGCTGGGCGGTGGTGAACACAGAGCACTGCTCGATCCATCCCAGCTCCGATCTGATGCCCGAGGTGCTGCACACTCTGTGGGACGAGGACGACATCCCCGCTTTGGCGCTCACCTGCGAGGCCGTTCATGAACATGGCGCGCTGGCGGGGGTTCAGCTTGCCTATGCCGCCTACTACAACGCCAATCGCCTGACGCGGGAGATCCCGCTGGCTCCCGAGGCGCGGCCGGTCGACAGCTATCATCCGGTCCAGGCCCGGGCCATGGACAAGGCGGATATCCGCAACCTTCGGCAGTGGTGGGCGCAAGCGGCCCGCCGCGCGCGCCGCGCCGGCTTCGACATCGTGAATGTCGATGCGAATTTCTCCACCGTCGCTTTCCAGTTCCTTTCGCCGCGCAACGGGCGCCGCGACGAATATGGCGGTCCTCTTGAAAACCGCATCCGGCTCCTGCGCGAGCTGATCGAGGTCACGGGCGAGGCCGTTCAGGGCGGTTGCGCCATCTCCGTGCGCCTGATCATCGACGAGCTCTGCGGGCCCGATGGGCTGCAAGTGAAGGAGGAAGGCCTGGCGGCGATCAGCCTGCTGTCCGAGCTGCCGGATCTCTGGGACATCGTCATCGGGACCTGGGCCGATGACTCGCCGACCTCTCGCTTCGCCCCGGAGAACAGTCACGAGCCCTTCCTTGCGGGCATCAAGCAGGTGACCACCAAGCCCGTGGTCGGCGTCGGCCGCTTCACCTCGCCGGATACCATGGCTTCCCTGATCCGCCGCGGCGTCCTCGACATGATCGGCGCTACGCGCCCCTCCATCGCCGATCCCTTCCTGCCGCGCAAGATCGAGGAGGGCCGCGTCGAGGACATCCGCGAATGCATCGGCTGCAATATCTGCGTCTCCAGTCACTACGCCATGACCCATCTGCGCTGCACCCAGAACCCCACCATCGGTGATGAATGGCGCCGCGGCTGGCATCCGGAGCGCATCCCGCCCAAGGCCTCGGAGGATAGGGTCCTCGTGGTCGGCGCCGGCCCGGCCGGCTTGGAATGCGCCCGGGCCCTCGGCGAGCGCGGCTATCGTGTGGCGCTGGCGGAGCGAAGGACAGTTCTCGGCGGCCGGGTCGCGCGCGAGGCGGCCTTGCCGGGCCTCGGCGAATGGCGCCGGGTCAGCGATTGGCGCCAGACCCAGATCCGCAAGATGGCGAATGTCGAGGTCTTTCTCGGCAGCGATCTTTCGGCGGAGAGCATCCTGGAGCTGGGATTCTCCCATGTCGTGCTGGCGACCGGCGCACGCTGGCGGGGCGATGGCCTCGGGCGCGCCCATATCCGTCCCGTGCCGGTGGAGGGCGGTGCTGTCGTGACGACGCCGGACGAGATCATGGCGGGCCTTCTTCCGCCCGGCCCGGCGCTGGTCTACGACGACGATCACTACTACATGGGCAGCGTCATCGCCGAGAGGCTGGCGCAGGCCGGCCTGGCCGTGACCCTGGTGACACCGGCGGCCGAGATCGCCGCCTTCACCGCGGCGACACTGGAGCTGAGGCGGATCGCCCGGCGCCTCGCCGAGCGCGATATCCGCATGATCACTCATCACCGGCCGGAGCGGATCGGCGCGGGCGTCGTGCGCCTGGGCCATGTGCACACCGACCGGCCCCGGGAGGTCGAGGCGGCCGCGGTTGTCATGGTGACCGCCCGGCTGCCGGAGGATCGCCTTCATGTCGATCTGGCCGCAACACCCGAGCGACTGGCCGCTGCGGGGATCAAGTCGTTGGCCCGCATCGGCGATTGCCTCGCACCTGGCGCGATCTATCACGCGGTCTATGCTGGGCATCGCTTCGCCCGGGAGTTCGACGGGAGAGCGGAAGAATTCGTCGTCAAGCGCGAGCGCATCGCGCTTGGCTCATCCTGAGGAGGAACAGCCGATGTCGCGTCGGGTCATGATCTGCTGTGCCGTCACGGGAAGCGCTGATACGCCGCGCAAGAATCCCGCGGTACCGGTGACTCCCGAGGCCATCGCCCGCTCGGCGATCGATGCCGCCAAGGCGGGTGCCGCCGTCGTCCATATCCATGTCCGCGATCCCGCGACCGGCAAGCCCAGCATGGAGCTGGCGCTGTATCGCGAGGTGGTGGAGCGCATCCGCGAGAGCGGCGTCGAAGTGATCATCAATCTTACCACCGGCGCCGGCGGGCGGTTTGCGCCAGGTGCCGATGATCCGCGCCAGCCCGGCCCCGGCACCACGCTCAGCCGCCCGGCCGATCGCGTGCGCCATATCCAGGCGCTCCGGCCCGACATCTGCAGCCTCGATATGGGCAGCATGAACATGGGCGAGATGATCTTCGCCAATACGCCGGCGCATCTGGCGGAGATGGCGGCCGCCGCACTCGGCACCGGCGTCGTGCCGGAGCTGGAGGTCTTCGAGGCTGGCCATGTGCTGCTGGCGAAATCCATGCTGGAGAAGAAGCAGCTGCGCGCGCCGGCGCTGTTCCAGATCTGCCTCGGCGTCACCTGGGGCCAGCCGGCGACGACCGACGCGATGAGCTATATGCGCCGCCTGCTGCCCGAGGGGGCCACCTGGTTCGCCTTCGGGGTCGGGCCGCAGCAATTCCCCATGGTGGCCCAGGCGGTGCTGCTGGGCGGCAATGTCAGGGTCGGGCTCGAGGATAATCTCTATCTCGCGCGCGGCCAGCTCGCCCCCAGCAATGCGGCGCTGGTGGAGCGCGCGGTCCAGATCGTCCGGCTCCTCGGCGATGAGGTCGCGAGCGCGAGAGAGGCGCGCGAGCTCATCGGCCTGCCGGCGCGCGCCGCGGCCGCGACCGCCTGATCGCTCATGGAGGGGATTCTCGCCCCCGGCTCTCGCGACGCACCCTATTGGTGGGATGCCGCCCGTCCCGTCGCGTTGGCGGCGGAGATGCCCGCCGCCGCGGATGTGGCGGTCATCGGCTCCGGCTTGACCGGCCTTCATGCGGCCCTGCCTCTGCTGCGTGCCGGGCGCAGCGTTGCCATCTTCGACAGGGAGGATCCGGGCTTCGGGGCCTCCCGGCGCAATGCGGGCTTCCTCGGCCGCGTGCTGAAGAAATCTCTCGATAGCCTGATCACAAGCCATGGCGCCGATTACGCGCTCGCGATCTATCGCGAGCTCGCCGCCGCTTACCAGACCACCATGGAGTTCATCGCCGCGGAGGGCATCGACTGTCACGCGGTTCGCTGCGGTCGCTTCGTCGCCGCCACCTCGCCGCGCCACTACGAGCTGCTGGCAAGGGAGCTCGGCAGCATGAAGCGCCATCTCGGCCTCGACTTCGCGATGATCCCCAGATTCGAGCAGCATCGGGAGTTCGCCTCCGACATCTATTTCGGTGGTGCGGTCATTCCCGATCTGGGATCGCTGCATCCTGGCCTCTATCACAAGGGCCTGCTGGATCGGGTGCTGGCGGCGGGCGGGGTGGTGCTGGGCCGGACCGAGGTGCTCCAGATCCGCCGCAACTCGGCGGGGTTCGAGATCGTCACCGCCGGCGGCGCCATGACTGCGCGGGAGGTGGTGGCGGCGACCAACGGCTACACGCCGCGGCAATTCAAATGGCAGTCGCGCCGGGTCATTCCCTTCACCGGCTATATGGCGGCGACCGAGGAGCTGCCGGCGGATCTTCTCGCCAAGGTCATCCCCAATCGGCGGACGGTGCTGGACACCAATCTCGATCTCGATTTCTTCCGGCCGGCGCCGGATTCCTCGCGGATCCTATTCGGCGGGGCGACGGGCAGCGGGCTTGCCGGCACCGAGGCGATCGCCCGGCGCCTTCGGGGGATCCTGGCGCGTGTCCTGCCCGATCTTGCGGGCAAGCGTCTCAGCCATGTCTGGTCGGGGCAATGCGCCGCCACCTTCGACATGATGCCCCATATCGGCCAGGCCGAGGGCGTGTGGTATGCCATGGGCTACAACTTCGCCGGCGTTCCCATGGGCTCCTATCTCGGCCGCAAGATCGCCGAGAAGATCCTGGGCCTGCCGGCCGGCAGGACCGCCTTCGACATCGCGCCCTTCCCGACCCAGGCGCTCTATGGCGGCAATCCCTGGTTCGTGCCGCTGGCCATGCGCTGGTTCCGCTGGCGGGATCGCCGTTTGGCAGCGTCAAGGGGCGCTTGACGCCTCAACGGGCTTGGCATAGCAGCAGCAGGGCTGCAGAGGATCAGCGGGGAACATCACATGGCTTCGAGCGGCAGGATCGCGATGGTGACGGGGGCGGGCAGTGGCATCGGCCGCGAGGTCGCGCTCGCGCTCATGGGGGCGGGCTACAGCGTGGTGCTGACCGGACGGCGGCGCGATGCTTTGGAGGAGACTGCGGCCTCCGGCGCCAAGGGCGGGAGTCTCGTGCACCCCGCCGATGTGACGCAGCCGGATGCCGTCGATGCGCTCTTCGCCCGCACGAAGGAGGTCCATGGCCGCCTGGATGTTCTCTTCAACAATGCCGGCACCGGGGGCCGGGGCGTCACCTTCGACCAACTCAGCTTCGAGGACTGGAAGAAGGTGGTGGATGTCAATCTGACGGGCATGTTTCTCTGCGCCCAGGGCGCCTTCCGGATGATGAAGGACCAGACTCCCAAAGGCGGACGCATCATCAACAACGGCTCGATCTCGGCCCATGCGCCGCGGCCGAACTCCGCGCCCTACACCTCGACCAAGCATGGCGTCACCGGCTTGACCAAGTCGATCGCCCTCGACGGGCGGATTCATGACATTGCCTGCGGGCAGATCGATATCGGCAATGCCGCGACGGCCATGACCAAACGCATGACCACCGGCGTGCCTCAAGCGAACGGCACGCTCGCCGTCGAGCCGGTGATGGATGTCTCGAACGTGGCCCGGGCGGTGCTGTTCATGGCCGATCTGTTGCCGGACGCCAACGCGCTCTTCCTGACGGTTATGGCGACCAAGATGCCGCTGGTCGGGCGCGGATGACCTAGCGTCGCCTGGCCTCCTTCGCGCCGACCGCTCGCTTCACCGCCTTGTGGTCATAGGTGGTGATCTCATAGGGATTGCTGTCGGGATCGACGAAATAGATCGAGAAGGAGTTGCCGTGATCGACCGTGGCAGCTGCGGTCACCGGCTGGCCGTCGCGTCCGGCCAGCTTCAGTCTCGAGAGCCGCCGCCGGAAATCGAGGAAGGCCCTGCCGTCGACGCTGAAAGCAACTGTGCGCCGGTCTTCGGCGCGTCCTATCGCGGCTTCCGGAACCTCGAAGAGCGCGAGATGCGTGGCGCCATCGGCGGCGGTCAGCACGACTGGGCCTCTGGCGTCGCCCGCGGCCGTGTAGTCATAAGCCTTCGCGAGGCCCAGCACCCGGCGATACCAGGCCACGGCCGCCTTGCGGTCGCGTACATGGACATGCACATGGTCCAGCCGGCCGACGGCGAATCTCGGCGCGCTCATGTCGGATGGTCCTCAGACGTCCTGGAAGCCATCTCCGCCGCCGAGGCCGCCGTCATCGCCGGAATTGAAATCGGGATCGTCGACCGGAGTCGCGGCGAAGGAGGGGTCGTTCGGATCGAAGCCGGGGTCGTTGCCCGGGTCGCTCGCAGGATCGCTACCGGGCGCCGAGGCGTCCTTGGGCGCGGTGTCCGGATTGTTGATGATGACCTCCTCGATCGGCTGAGCGGCTGCCGCGCTGGCGAAGGGGCCGCCGTCATAGCCCAGCAGATGCTCGATGCCCTGGAACAGCAGCGCGCCCCCGGCCACGCCCGCGGCGGTCGACAGGGCCGACTGCAGGAAGCTGGGGCCGCCCCGGGCACCCCAGGGACCCGGCGATGGCGTGCCGACCGGTGCCGCCTGAGGAGCCGGCATATAGCCCGGCCGGGCAGCCGCCGGCTCATCCCCGCCACCCATGAGCCCGGAGAGGAAACTCCGCCGCGGTGCTGCGGGGGCCGCCGCCGGTGCGCCCTGGGCGAGCCTCGCTTCGAGATCGGCGATGCGCGCCTGGGCGCCCTTGAGGGCATGCTCCTGCACCAGGGCCGTCTGGGTCAGCATATAGAGGGCGAGCGGCTGCTCGCGGCCGAGCCGATCGATGACGTCGCGCGCCTCCTGGTCGATATCGCTTGCCGGCGGCGGCGTCAGGCGCTGGAACAGGCCGAGGATCAGATCGCGTTCCTGCGGGGTCATGGGAAAAGGCCTCCTGCTGTCCCGGTTGATTCCTTGTCGAGCAGGAGATTGTCATTCTCCGCCTCTTGGTCAAGCGCCCGGCGGTGGTCTACCTCGCCGTGTCACTTGCACGGCCTGTCCGTCAGCGCCTCTTCTTCCTTCGCTTCACATAGCCCTCGACGAAGGGGCCGCCCTGGAATTTGACGGCGGGGTCGTCGGCCTTGCGCCTGTCGCCGCGCTTGAACATCGCGGCGGCCGCATATTCCGCGTTGTCCTTCGGCTTGTAGGCGACGTGGCGCGCATGGGCGTTGCTCCACCAGCGGCGCTTGTTCGCCGAGACGCCGTAGAGCACGGTGAAACCGAGCTTCTTCGCGGCGAAGCAGGCCTCGATCATCCGCAGCAAATCGGGATAGCTCTGCCAGGTGGAAAGGTGGCGCGGATCCTCGGGCTTGGGCGCAGCGGTGCCGATCCTGAGGCAGGCGATATCCATATCGTATTTGTCCACGAAGAAGCTGGCGAGGCTCTCGCCGAAGGCCTTGCTCACGCCATAGAGCGAATCCGGCCGATGACCGGCCCGGCCGTCGAGCCGCTCATCGCGCGTATAGAAGCCGGTGGCGTGGTTTGAGCTGGCATAGAGGATCGGCCCCGCCCCGTGGCGCCGCGCCGCCTCGAAGACATTGTAGGTGCCGATGATGTTCGATGCGGCGATCTCCTTGAACCCGGTCTCGAAGGAGATGCCGCCGAAATGGATGATGCGGCCCGCGCCTTTGACCAGCCGGCCGACGGCTTTGGCATTGGCGAGGTCGACCTTCGAGAGCCTCTCCCCCGGCAGGGCGGGACCCGGATCCAGGATGTCCGAGGACCGGAGCGCGCCATAGCGCTCGATCAGATGCGGCCGGAGCCAGCGGCCCAGCGCGCCGGCGGCCCCGGTCAGCAGCATCGGCCTTTCCTTGGTTCTCGCCATGCCCGGTCAGCCCTCCTCCTGTGGTCTCTCCTCGCCCCTCAGGATCGCCAGAACCGCGGCGCCGTAGCGCTCGATCTTCCGCTCGCCCATGCCGGGAATCTCCGCCAGGGCTTCGAGGCTCTGGGGCCGGCGGCTCGCGAGTGCGATCAGGGTTGAATCATGAAAGATGACATAGGGCGGCACGCCTTGCGCACGGGCGAGCCGGCTGCGCGCGGCGCGCAGTGCCTGGAACAGCCCGGAGGCCATCTCATCGCCGTCGAGTGCTTCTCGCGTCACTTGCGTCCCGCGCTCGCGCCGGCGCCGGCCGGCCGCCGGTTGATCATGGCGGAAGTCGAGGCTCCGCTCGCCGCGCAGGATCGGCCGCGCCGCCTCGGTCAGGCGCAGCGCGCCATAGGAATCATGAGCCACCTCGAGAGCGCCGAGGGCGACGAGCTGGCGGAAGACCGAGCTCCAGGCTTTGGCGTCGAGATCCTTGCCGACGCCGAATGTCGGGAGGTTGTCATGGCCATGGCGCATGATCTTCTCGCTGTCGATTCCGCGCAGCAGGTCGATGAGATGGGCGACGCCGAAGCGCTGGCCGGTACGAAAGGCTGCCGAGAGTGCCTTCTGGGCGGCAACGGTACCGTCCCAGGATTCGGCCGGCGAGAGGCAGCCGTCGCAATTCCCGCAGGGCTCCGCGAGCCTCTCACCGAAATAGGCGAGCAGAGCCTGGCGCCGGCAGCCCACGGATTCGCAAAGCCCGAGCAGGGCCTCCAACTTCGCCCGCTCGACCCGCTTCACCTCCGGCGGCGCCTCGCCTTCCTCGATGAAGTTCCGGCGCAGCACCACATCCTGCATGCCGTAGAGCATCAGCGTCTCCGCCGGCAGGCCGTCGCGGCCGGCGCGCCCCGTCTCCTGATAATAGGCTTCGAGGCTTCCCGGCAGATCCAGATGGGCGACGAAGCGGACATCGGGCTTGTCGATCCCCATGCCGAAGGCGATGGTCGCGACCAAAA
The DNA here is from genome assembly GCA_036270995.1 of Dongiaceae bacterium. Classification (GTDB taxonomy): domain Bacteria; phylum Pseudomonadota; class Alphaproteobacteria; order Dongiales; family Dongiaceae; genus DASXQK01. Next base: position 14,832 of record DATBBO010000208.1, read on the forward strand.
CCAGACCTTCCTGATTGAGGAAGGCGGTCTGGTTGCGCCGGCGGAGCCCGGCGTCGAGACCGGCGTGATAGGGCAGGGCCTCAACCTTCTGGCTGTTGAGCCAGGCGGCCGTCTCCTCTGTCTTGGCGCGGCTCAGGCAATAGACGATCCCGCTCTCGCCCTGATGCCCGTCGCGGATGAAGGAGAGGAGCTGGCGTCGCGGATCCTTCTTGAGGGCGATGGCATAGCGGATGTTCGGCCGATCGAAGCTCGCCAGGAAGAGCCGCGCCTCCTCCAGCTTCAGGCGCCGGCGAATGTCCTCGCGGGTCTGGGGATCGGCGGTCGCCGTGAGTGCCAGGCGCGGCACGTCGGGATAGCGGGCAGGAAGCAGGTCGAGCTTCATGTATTCCGGCCGGAAGTCATGGCCCCACTGGCTGACGCAATGGGCCTCGTCGATGGCGAAGAGGGCGATCTTCAGCCCGTCGAGCAGCTCCAGGAAGGCGGGCATCAGGAGACGCTCCGGCGCGACATAGAGCAGATCGAGGCGGCCGGCCTTGAGATCCCGCCACACGCTCCAGCGCTCCTCATCGGTGAGACCCGAGTTCAGTGCCGCGGCCTTGACGCCGGCCTGGCGCAGGCTCGCGACCTGATCGGCCATCAGCGCGATGAGGGGCGAGACCACCACCGCCACCCCCGGCCGGCAGAGCGCCGGGATCTGGTAGCAGACGGACTTGCCGCCGCCGGTGGGCATGAGGACGATGGCGTCCCCGCCCGCGATGACATGAGCGGTGATCGCCGCCTGCTCGCCGCGGAATTCCCTATGCCCGAAGACCGCCTGCAGGATCTCCAGCGGTGGTCTAGCGCTCGAGGCGGTTATGGAGGCTGTTTCCAAGAGAGACTCGCGGCTTGCCGGCGCGCCGAGGGTAGGGAGGTCGTAGCCCGCTCGCAAGCCTGTGATAGCAAGCGCGCGCAAGACCGGCTAGCGTCTGGCCCTTCGCGTTCTCATCAGGGAAAGATCAATGACCCTCTCCATGTATCAGGCCTCGGTGCCTCTCTTCACGCGGATGCTGGCCAATCTCGCCGCCATCCTGAGCAAGGCCGAGACCCATGCCGCGGCGCGCAAGATCGAGCCAGCCGTTCTGCTCGGCAGCCGCCTCTTCCCCGACATGCTGCCGCTGACGCGCCAGGTGCAGCTCGCGGCCGATTTCGCCAAGAACACGACGTCGCGCCTCGCCGGGGTCGAGATCGTCAAATTCACCGACGAGGAGACGAGCCTTCCGGAGCTTCAGCAGCGCATCGCCAAGACCCTCGACCATGTGAAGGGCTTCAAGCCCTCCCAGATCGACAGCAGCGAGGACCGCGAGATCACCCTTCCGATCGGCGGCGATTCCTGGACCTTCAAAGGCCAGGACTTCCTGCTCCATTTCGGGCTGCCGAACTTCTATTTCCACGTCACCACGGCGTACGACATCCTGCGGCATTCCGGCGTCGAGATCGGCAAGCGCGATTTCCTCGGCCCGCGCTGAGCGGTAGGCGACAGGGCTATCGCATGTAAGTCTTAGCGGCCCCGTCTCCCTTCGTCATTCCCGCGAAAGCGGGAATCCAGGGCCTCAGTTTCCGTCGCTCGCCCTGGATGCCCGCCTGCGCGGGAATGACGACAAGGGA
>DATBBO010000209.1:0-3113 GCA_036270995.1 Dongiaceae bacterium
GGGGATGCCGAGGCGCCGTGCCAGCTGCCCCGCGGCCAGCGAGACCAGGGTCGGCTCCGGCGTGCCGAAGGTGGGGGCACCCGACTGCATGGAGATCGAGCTGGCGAAGACGCCGAAGACGACCGGCGCGCCGGGCCGGACAAGCTGCGTCGTGCCGGCCCCCGCCAGCACCTCGGCCAGGACCTGGGCCAGCGTGCCCGCCGCCGTCACCGGGCTCATGGCGCCGGCGAGGATGAAGGGCGTCACCACGCAGGCCTGATTGGCCCGGGCATAGACCTTGAGGGCGCCCAGCATGGTGCCGTCCCAGACCATGGGCGAGTTGGCGTTGATCAGGCTGGTGATGACGGTGTTCTTCTCGACGAAATCCTTGTCGAAGACGAGACGCGCCATCTCCACCGTATCGCGGGCGCGCTCGGGCTGGGTGACCGATCCCATGAAGGGCTTATCGGAATAGCGGATGTGGCTATAGACCATGTCGAGATGCCGCTTGTTCACCGGCAGGTCGACGGGCTCGCAGACGGTGCCGCCCGAGTGATGGATCGCCGGCGACATGTAGGCGAGCTTCACGAAATTGCGGAAGTCCTCGATGGTCGCGTAGCGCCGCCCGTCATCGAGCGAGCGGATGAAGGGCGGGCCATAGACCGGCGCGAAGACCGTGTGATTGCCGCCGATGACGACGTTGCGCTCCGGATTGCGCGCATGCTGGACATATTCCCTGGGGGCCGTCTTCTGGATCAGCGCGCGCGGCAGGCCGCGCGGGAAATGCACCCGGGTGCCCTTCACATCGGCGCCGGCGTCCCGCCACATCTGCAGCGCCTCGGCATCGTCGCGAAACTCGATGCCGACCTCCTCGAGGATCGTATCGGCATTGCGCTCGATGAGGCTGAGGCCCTCCTCGTCCAGCACCGTCACCAGCGGAATGCGCCGGGTGATGTAGGGGAGCTGCACCAGCTTCGGACGGCTGCGCGTCGCGCGGCGCGCATCGGCGCCGCCACGCGCGCGGCGGCCGGCGGGCGCCCGGACGGCGGCATCGGGCGGGGTATCGGTGGTCATGGCAACTCCGCAAATCTGCTGATTGGCACGAATTATCGGCAGCCGATCCTGCCCCAACTTGCCGGGTCGCGACAGGCCTTGCCCTTTCCGCGCCATAGGCTGGAAGCCCCGACTTGCCTGGGCTTGTCGCATAGGATTGTCGCGCCCTCCTTTTTACCGTCACCCAGCGAAATCCCCGGATCAAGTCCGGGGAGGGGTCCAGGGCAACAGGCGCGCCCCTGCAACTCTGGATCCCGGCTTTCGCCGGGATGACGAAGGAAAGGAAGGCCATGGGCTGGAGCCTCCTGCCCTCGCGATCTCGTGAGGGCGGCGGAACTCGCCTGCGGCTTTGCCCGTTGACCGCTCAGCCTCAAGGGTGAGAAGCTTTCCCGATAAGCTCTCAGGTCGGTGCCGAGTCACCAAGGGCACCAGGAACAGTTGAAGCGGGACGGTCGCGCCTCTCTGCGGCGCCTTGGAAGTGACCAGTCTGCCGCAGCCGAGCCGAGACACCCCGCACCAGTTGAGGGGAGTGTCCGACCGATGCCCGCGCTACGTCACATCCTCGCCGCCGCCATCCTCGCAAGCTCCGCCATTGCCGCGCCCAGCGCGGAGGCGGCATCCCAGGTCCTGGGGCTGGTCGCCAGCAACGGGCTGCCCACGCCGCTGCAATGTCAGGACGGCGTCTGCTCGGGGCATTTCAGCAGCTTCTGCCTGCAGCAGGCGCGGCCGGCGCCTTCGGCCGACAGCGAGTACACTCTCGCGCCCGGCGGCAGCCTGACACTGATCGCCAAGCTGGCCGACGGCCGCCAGACGAGGCTGCCGGGGAACGCGCTGCTCAGCCTGCACAACATGATCGGCTTCACCTCCATCCGCATCTCCCTGCCGGAGGCGAAGCTGAAGGCGCTCGGCGCCGTGTCGGTCGCCGTCGAGGTGGCCCCGATGACCTCGGTGATCCCGGTGGCGGTCGCGGGCGATCCCAATCCGCAGACCCGCGAGGAGATCGCCTATGCCACCGGGGCGATGCGCCGCCTGGCCTCGGACACCTTCGAGACGCGCAATGCCCCCGCCGATGCGGCGCGGCTCTCGAGCCTGCTGATCAACGCGCTTCCCGCCGACGAGCCGCAGACCGCCCAGGGGCGCGATGCCGTCTGGACGCAGCTGATGACGGCACCGGCGGCCCAGGCGCTGAGCCCTGACGGCATCGCCCAGGCCCGCAGCATCTACAATTCCTGCGAGATCGCCGTCGTCTCGAAGTCGAGCTACACGCTCAAGGGCTGCCTGGAGATGCGCCATGCCGATCTCATGGCCGCCACCAATCGCAACTTCTGGGACCGGACCGGGGGGAGCTGATCGCATCATGTGGAACAGGTATTTCCGAAGCGCCCTCCTTACGCTGCCCCTGTTGCTGGCCGGCGGGGGTGCCGAGGCGGCGCCGCAGATCCTCGGCATCGTTGCCAGCAATGGGCTGCCGACGCCGCTCCACTGCGCCCAGGGCTATTGCAGCGCCTATCTGGCAAGCTTCTGCCTGCAGGAGGCCCGCTACGCCCCCAATAGCGGCAGCGAGTACCATCTGGCGCCCGGCGGGCGCCTCACTCTGGTCGCCAGGCTCGCCGACGGCCGCACGCTTCGGCTTGCCGGCGAGGCGCTCCTGACGATCCGGACGCGCTCGGGCTTCACCACCCTCAATGTAAGCCTGCCGCAGGCCCGGCTCGACGCACTGGGAGCGACATCCGCTGCGGTCGAGGTCGGGCCCGGGACCACCGTGCTGCCGCGCGCCTATGCCGGCGACCCGGATCCGCAGAGCGGCGAGGAGATTGCTACCGCCACGGGGCCGATGCGAGATCTTGCCTCCAGGACCTTCGACCGCGCCGGCCAAACGGCAGATACGGCCCGGCTGATCGAGCTGGTGATCAACCGCTCTTCGGATCAGCCCGGCGCGGCGGCGGTCGCGGGCTTGTGGGGCGACATCGCCCGGCAGGCAAAGCAGAACGGCGTCGCCCAGCCCGGCATCGATGCCGCCGCCGCCATCGTCTCCGAATGCCAGAGCACCGGTTCCGGTTTCACCAGCAGCCTATGCCTTG
>DATBBO010000210.1:0-5214 GCA_036270995.1 Dongiaceae bacterium
CGCGGATGGCGTCGTCTATCGTTTCGACATCCGCCTCCAGGGCGAGGGGGAAACCGTGTTCTTCGACTGCTGAAGACCATGGCGGAAGAGCCTCCTGCCGGACTGCTCGACCCGCTCTTCGCAAGCGAGGCCATGACGGCCATCTTCTCGGACCGTGGCCGGCTTCAGGGCATGCTTGATTTCGAGGTGGCGCTGGCGCGTGCGGAGGCCGAGGTCGGGCTCATCCCCGCCGCCGCGGTCGCGCCGATTGCCGCGGCGGCGAAAGCGGAGCGCCTGAATATCGCGGCCCTGGCCCGCCAGACGGCGGAGGCCGGCATTCCGACGATCCCCCTGATAAGGCAGCTCACCGCGCTTGTGGCCGCGGAAGATCCGGCAGCGGCGCGCTACGTCCATTGGGGCGCGACGAGCCAGGACGTCATGGATACCGGCCTCGTGCTGCAGATCGGAAAGGGCATCGCCGTCCTGAAGCCGGAGCTGCAGCGCCTGTCGGCGGCGCTTGCTCGGCTGGCGGAGAGCCAGTCGCGGACGCCGATGATCGGTCGCACCTGGTTGCAGCATGCGGTGCCCGTGACCTTCGGCCTCAAGGCCGCCGGCTGGCTCGATGCGATGGAACGCTGCCGCCTTCGCCTGGAGGAAGCCGGGGAGGCGGCTCGCGTCCTGCAGTTCGGCGGGGCCGCCGGCACGCTGGCGACCCTCGGTGTGCGGGGGCTCGAGGTCGCCGAGGTCTTGGCGAGGGTTCTGGATCTCCGACTGCCCGCGCTTCCCTGGCATGCCAGCCCCGACAGGCTGGTCGCGCTCGCAGCAGCGCTGGCGCTTCTCGTGGGCGTGCTCGGCAAGATGGCGCGCGACCTCTCGCTCATGATGCAGGTCGAGGTGGCCGAGGCTTTCGAGCCTTCGGCGCCCGGGCGCGGCGGCTCCTCGACCATGCCACACAAGCGCAATCCCGCGGCCTCGGCCGTGGCGCTCGCCGCGGCGATCCGGGTGCCGGGGCTCGTCGCCACATTGCTCGCGGCCATGCCGCAGGAGCATGAGCGCGGCCTCGGCGGCTGGCAGGCGGAATGGGAGACGCTGCCGAAGACCTTCCTTCTCGCCTCCGGATCGCTTCGCGCCATGACCGAGGCGATGGAAGGGATCCGCCTCGATCCCCAGCGCATGCGCGCCAACATCGATGCGACCCGCGGCCTGGTCATGGCCGAGGCGGTGATGATGGCGCTCGCCGAGAAGATCGGCCGGCTCGACGCCCATGACGTGGTGGAGGCAGCCTGCCATCGCGCCGTCGCGGAAGGTGCCCATCTGAAGGATGTGCTGGCGAAGGACCCGGCGGTTGCGGCTGAGCTCGATGCCGGGCAGCTCGCGCGGCTCTTCGCGCCGGAGGCCTATCTGGGCGCAGCCGAGGGATTCGTGCAGCGTGTTCTCGCAGCCTATCGAGACAAGAAGGAGTGAGGGTCGTCATGGATGACATCGAGCGTCACGAGCTGGGCCTCCGCACGCGTCGCAGCGTGCTGGGCGAAGCCTATGTCGATCGCACGCTGGCGCGGCGGAACGCGTTCAACACCGATTTCCAGGATCTCATCACCCGCTACTGCTGGGGCGATGTGTGGACGCGGCCGGGTCTGGATCACAAGACCCGCCGCTTCCTGGTTCTCGCCATGACCATCGCGCTTGGCCGCGAGGAGGAGTTCAAGCTCCATCTGCGCGCCGCGCTCGAGCATGGCGTGCTCCGAGAGGAGATCAAGGAGGTCCTGCTCCAGGCCGCCATCTATTGCGGCGTCCCCGCAGCCAACAGCGCGTTCAGAGGGGCGGAGGAAGTGTTCGCGCAGATGGGATCGCCGAAGTCTGCGGACTAAGCTTTTTCTAGCTTCGTCATTCCCGCGAAAGCGGGAAACCAGGGCTTCGGGTCTCGTCGCTCGCCCTGGATGCCCGCTTTCACGGGAATGACGGAAAACAAACATCGTCAATCGTGATAAACCACCGACCTTCCGCCATCGACCACGATGCATTCCGCGTTCAGGAACGGGGCCTCGTCGGAGGCGAGGAAGACGGCGGTCCAGCCGATCTCCTCGGGCCGGCCGATACGCTTTGGCGGCTGCAGGTCATAGGCGCGCTGCCGCTCCGCGGCCGGGTCGGGGAAGCTGTTCCAGTAATCGATGGCGATCTGGGTCTCGATATAGCCCGGTGCGATCGCGTTCACCCGGATGCCGCGATCGGCATATTCGATGCCGAGCGCGCGGGTCATGCCGAGCAGGGCATGCTTGGCGACGGGGTAGGGGAAGGTGTGGCGGATGATCTTGAAGCTGTGGGTGCTGGCGATGTTGATGATCGCGCCGGACCCCGCCTTCAGCATCAGCGGCAGCACCGCCCGGCTGCAGCGCCAAGCCGCCTCCAGATCGAGGGTGAGGCAGCGCCGCCACTCTTCCTCGCTCATCTCCAGCGGCTCGTGAAAGACGTTGATCCCGGCATTGTTCACGAGCGTGGTGGGCGGGCCGAAAGTCGCGAGCGTTTCCGCCACCGCCCGCTCGACGTCTTCGGTGCGGGTGACATCGGTCTGGACGAAATGCGCGCGCCCACCGCCATCGCGGATCGCCTGCGCCGTCGCCGCACCAGTCGCGGGATCCCTCTCGGCGATGACCACCGCCGCATCCTCCCGGGCGAAGCAGCGGGCGATCGCCTCGCCGATCCCGCGCCCGGCGCCGGTGACGATGGCGATCTTGCCCGAGAGGCGGCCGGCCATGGCGCTCACCAATCGACGATCGTGCCGTCGGGCAGCACTGCATGCTGGGCATGGAGCACTTCCTGGCGGAAGGGATGCTTCGCCGCGACCTTCTCGTTGACCTCGATGCCGAGGCCCGGCGCCTCGGGGATCTGCCAGGCGCCGTCCACCATGCGGATCGGCGTCTCGGCGACCTCCTCATACCAGGGCACGGAGCCGGTCATCTCCTCCTGGATGACGAAATTGGGGGTCGCGATGTCGAAATGGAGCGCCGCGACGCCGGCCAGCGGGCCCAGCGGGTTATGGGGGGCGATGCCGATACCTGCCGTCTCCGCCGCAGCGGCGATCTTGCGCGCCTCGGCGAGCCCGCCGGTATGGGCGATGTCCGGCTGGGCGACATGGAGGGCGCCCAGGCGGAACAGGGGCTCGAACTCGCCGCGCCCGATGAGGCGCTCGCCGGTGGCGATGGCAACGGGCGAGCGCTCCGTCACCGCCTTCATCAGCTGCGGATCACCTGGCGGCACCGGCTCCTCGACAAAGAGGGGGCGGCCTGGCGCGAGCGCCCGGATATAGTCGAGGGCGGCCGCCACGGAGGCGGGTCTGCCGTGGAAATCGACCATGATCTCGATCTCCTCACCCACGGCCTCGCGCAACGCCTGCATCAGCCGGCCCACATGGTCGACCGCGCGCAGCGGCGCCGTGTAGTGCGTATAGGGGATGAAGACGACCTTGAGGGCGCGATAGCCCTTGGCGGTGACGGCGAGCGCCTGCTCGACCAGCGCCTCGGGCTGCATCGTCTCGTAGACCGCGCGCATGTCGCCGAGGCCGAGATGGGTGTAGATGGGGATCCGCTCGCGGGTCTTGCCTCCCAGCAGGCGCCAGACCGGGACACCCAGGTCCTTGCCCAGGATGTCCCACAGCGCCACCTCGATCCCGGAGACCGCGGTCGCGCCGATCACCCCCAGGCGCCAGAAGCCCTGCTTGTTCATGATCCGATAGGCCTGCTCGATGTCGCGGGGATCGCGCCCGATCATGAGTGGCGCCAGATCCTCCACCGCGCCCACCACGGCCCGGGTCTTCCACTCCAGCGTCGCCTCGCCCCAGCCATGGAGCCCGGGCTGGTCGGTCTCGACCTTGACGAAGATCCAGTTGCGCATCTCCGCATTGACCACGGTCGTCTTGATGGCGGTGATTTTCATGTGGCCTTTCCGGTTGGAGACGCTAGGCGCGGCGGGCGCGCGATCTGGCACCCGATCGCCGCGCCGGCGGCAATCGCGCATTCAGCGCCGCGCTGACGTCGCGCACCGCCTCGCGCAGATGCGAGCGCATCGCCTGGGCCGCGCCCCGGGAATCTCCGGCCTGGATGCGCTCGAAGATGCGCTCATGGGCGGCGATCGTGTCTTCCGGCGTGTGCCCGCGCAACTCGTGGCCGCGCAGCGACAAATGGAAGGAATCGCGCAAGGGCGCCGCCATGGCTTCCAGCAGATGGCCCAACATCCGGTTGCCGCTGGCAAGGGCCAGGGCCTCGTGATAGCCGACATCGAACTGGTGGAAGCGCTCCTCGGCCGCGGCACGGTCGCCGCTCCCGCGCATCTCGGCTGCGGCGGTGCGCATGCCGTCGAGCGCGCTCTCGATCGCCGCGGCGCCGGCCCGGGTGATGCGCTTAGCGCAGAGCGTGGCCGACTGGATCTCGAGAGCCTGGCGCACCTCGATGAGATCGAGCATGCCCTTGGCGTCATGGCGCATGGCGGCGGCGAGGAAATCGCCGAAGGAGGAGCCGTCGGGCTCGCGCACCGTCGCCCGCCGCCCGCGGGCGAGATCGAGGAGCCCGCGCCCCGACAGCACCCGCACGGCCTCGCGCACGGTCAAGCGGCTCACGTCATAGGTCGCCGCGAGCGCCGCTTCGCTGGGAAGCTGGGCACCAGGGGTGAGCTCTCCCAGGATCAGATCCGTCAGCGCGGCGACGACCCGCTCGACGGCGGGTAGGGTCTCGTTCTGCATGACCGAATAAACTTATCTGATAGGTTTCGGTGGGTCAATCTGCCGACCGTCTGATAAAACTCCAGAGATTATTGCAATAAGTCAATAGACTCGCGGGCATTGTCCCAACTGGGGTTGAGCCACCTTTACAAAGATATCTGATCCATCGTAGCTTAATTCGTTCGAGCGGCAAGGCTCGATCCAACATTCAAGGGAGGACCCGATGGGGACGAAATTCCTGCGGCGTGCGCTGCCGGCCGTCGCGGCCGGCGTTCTGACGATTGCCAGCTTCTCGCCAGCTCATGCCACCGACCCGAAGGAGAAATGGTGCTCTGGCGTGAAGATCGCCGCGTTCCCGGGCGGGCCCCAGGGCGGCGTCTTCGCCAACAACGTCTATAACGGCTTCCGCCAGGCGGAGCTCGATCTCGGTCCCACGGTCACCTACTATTTCTCGAACTGGGATCCGAACCTGATGCTGACCCAGATCAAGCAGGCGATCGCAACCAAGGTCGACGGCATCGCCA
>DATBBO010000211.1:0-6593 GCA_036270995.1 Dongiaceae bacterium
GCGGGAGGTTGTTTGTGTGCCTTCATGGCCCAGGCGACCCGCCTGGTTCCATCCCGGAGAGGAGGCAATATTCCCTGCAGATTCCCTGCAGAAGCAGTTGGCGGCCGCACCGCAGCCTAGGCGAAGCGGAGTCGGGCTTGGCTGTAAATTCGCTGTAGAAACAGCGAGCCGGCCCTCTCAGCCCACTTGCACCAGCCCGCGCGGCAGATGGTTCATGGCTTCATGGCCCGTGGCGGTGACCAGGATCTGGTCCTCCAGATTGAAGGCGCCGACCCCGTTCAAGTAGAAGGGAATCTCGAAGGCCAGCACCATGTTCGGCTCGAGCGGCAGATCGGCATCGGCGGCGATGAAGGGCCATTGCTCCGAGAAGATCGAATAGCCGATGCCATGGCCGAAATGGCCGCGGCTATAGCCCTGGAAGCCCTGGCGATGCATCTCCGCCGTCGCCGCGCGATGGATGGCGGCGATCGGGTTGCCGGGCTTCATCTCCGCGAGCCCCGCGGCGAAGGCCGCCTCGATCGTCTCATGCACGCGGCGCTGATGGGCGCTCGGCGTGCCGACCACGAAATTGCGCGAGCTGTCGGAGGAATAGCCGTCGATGACGCAGCCGACATCGATCTTGATGGCAGCACCCGGCGCGGTGCGGCCGGCGGGTGACCAGGGATCCGGGCCGACGGCGATGTATTCCCAGGTCTGGCCGGGTTGCGGCACGGCGCGGCGCAGGGCCTCCTGTCGGACGCCCTCGCGGAACAGCGCCCTCAGATCCTCCGGCCCCTGGCCCGGCACCACCCGGTCCATGGCGGCGGCGATCCCCGCCTCGGCCATCGCGGCCCCCAGGCGAAGACGCTCGATCTCTCCTGGCGCCTTGACCACGAGGAGTCGCGCCAGCACCGGCGAGCCGTCGGCGATCTTGGCCGCGGGCAACGCCACGCGGATCGCGGCCAGGTCATTGGCGGGGACAAAATCGAGATCGAAGCCGAGCCGCGCAGAGGCGAGGCCGCGGCCGGCAAGAAGGCCCTTCAGCGCCTTGAGCGAGGCCTGCAGATCGAAGGTCGCGGGCCGGGCGAAATCGGCGGGGCGCCCGCTGGCCGACCAGGCCTCGCGCACCAGCTCCTCGATCGGCCGGTTGCTCCCGGCGCCGGCGAGCAGGCCCGTCACATCCACCGTCTCGATCCAGATCGGATGGATGGCGACGTCCTGGATGGGCGAACGGGCGAGGAAGTTGTCGCGGTAGAGATCGCCGATCACGGCGCCCGCCGGCAAGGCCGGGTCGGCCGGAATCAGGGCGAAGGCGGCGCCGGCGCGCCGGAACAGCGCCGGCACGCCGGGGCTGACGCCGGTGGCATAGGTGAAGATCTCGGGCTCGCTGATCACCAGCGCATCGAGCCCGGATGCTGCCATCAGACGCGAGGCGCGGTCGCGATCGAGGAATGGGCCGGCCATGAGTTCTCCTTCGTCTCAGCCCCGCCCGCCGGCGGCGGGCAGGCAGTCCAGAAGCCGCTGGATATCGGCAGAGCTGTTATAGAAGTGGGGCGAAACCCTTATCAATCCTTCCCGCCGCGAGCAATGGACCGCCCGCTGGTCCAGCTCGCGGGCGAGCGCGGCGCTGTCGATTCCGGGCGGACAGGCGAAGGTCAGCAGGCTGGAGCGCTGCTCCGCCCGGCGCGAGCTCACGACCCGATAGCCCCGTCCCTCGAGCTCCGGCGCGAGATCGTCGAGAAGGGCGAAGATGCGCCGCTCGATCGCCGCCGGCCCGACATCGAGAAGAAGCTGCAGGCTCTCATTCGCGCCGAAGAGCCCGGCGAAGTTGGGCACAGCCGGCTCGAAGCGGCGCGCATCGCCGGTGAAGGCGACGCTCTCGTGATCGAGCATGGCCGAGGCATCGGCATTGGCCAGCGTGCCCTGCCAGCCGGGCACGGTGATGTCGAGCGACTCGCGGGCCCTGGGCGAGCAATAGCAGATAGCGACACCGTAGCCGCAGAGGAGATGCTTGTAGCCATGGGCCGCCAGGATATCGGCGCCGAGCTCGCGGGCCGCCACGCGGATGGCGCCCAGCGCCTGCACCGCATCGACGACGAGCCAGATGCCGCGCTCCCGGCAGAGCCGGCCGATCTCCTCGATCGGCGCCCGGAAGCCGGTCACGAAATTCACCATGCTGAGGCTGATCAGACGGGTCCGCGGGGTTATGAGTCGACGGAGATCATCGAGCTCGAAGCGCCCGCCGCGGTCGGGCAGGAAGCGGAGCTGCACACCCTTCTTGCGGAGACGCATGAGGGAGAGGACGACGCTGGGATAGTCCTTCTCATAGGTGATCGCCTCGTCGCCCTCGCGCCAGTCGAGCGCCAGCGGCACGAGAGCCAGCGCCTGGGTCGTGTGGGAGAGGACCGCGATCTCCTCGGCCTCCACCTCCATCAGCCGGCCGGCGCGGCCGCGGAGTGCTGCGAGCTGCTGCTCAGACTGGGCGAGGGTCGTCGGCGGCTTGCCGCTGCAGCAGGCCTCCAGGAATCCCGTCGCGGCCCGGACATGGCGGCGCGGTAGCGGCCCGGTCCCGGCATGGTTCAGATAGGCGCAGGTCTCGGTCAGAGGAAACTCGCTGCGGCGCAGTGCCTCGATGTCGTGAAGCTCGCCCATGGTCAGCGCTCCAGCACCGCCTTCAGGAAGGCCCGGGTCCGCTCGCTTCGCGGCTCGCGAAAGATCACCCCCGGCTCGCCCTGCTCCACGATCCGTCCCTTCTCCATGAAGATGACGCGGTCCGAGACATCGCGGGCGAAGGACATCTCGTGGGTCACGATCAGCATGGTCATCCCCGACTCCTTGGCGAGCTGGCGGATGACCCGCAGCACCTCGCCCACCAGCTCGGGATCGAGGGCCGAGGTCACCTCGTCGAACAGCATGATGCGGGGCCGCATGGCAAGGGCGCGTGCGATGGCCACACGCTGCTGCTGGCCGCCAGAGAGATGACGAGGATAGGAGCCAGCCTTCTCCTGCAGCCCGACCATGGCGAAGAGCTCGCGCGCCCGGGCCTCGGCCTCGCGCCGCGGCAGGCCCAGCACGCGGATCGGCGCCTCGACGACGTTCTGCAGCGCCGTCATATGCGGGAACAGGTTGAAGTGCTGGAAGACCATGCCGATCTGCTTGCGCACCTGGCGCAGATGCGACTCCCTGTCGGGGACCAGCCGGTCGCCCTCGCGGCGCAGGCCGAGCAGCTCGCCGCCGACCTCGATCGTGCCCGACTCGTAACGCTCCAAGGTCATGAGGAGGCGCAGGATGGTGGTCTTGCCCGAGCCGCTGGGGCCGATGATGGCGACCTTCTCGCCCGCGGCCACGTCGAGGTCGAGATCGTCCAGCACGCGAAGCTCGCCATAGGACTTGCGCACCTGGCAGAAGCGGATCAGCGGCTGGCCCGCCGGCAGCGCGCTAGATCTTTCCATAGCGCCTCTCCAGCTGGCGGATGACCAGGGCCGCGGGATAGCTGAGGGCGAGAAAGATCAGCCCGACCAGGGTATAGGGCTCGTTGTAGCGATAGGTCTCTCCCGCGATATGCTCGGCGGCCCCGAACATCTCCGGCACGGTGATGGTGGCGAGCAGCGGCGAATCCTTGAACATGCCGATCAGATAGTTGCCGAGCACCGGCACCATGGGGGGCAGGGCCTGCGGCAGGATCACCCGGATCCAGGTCTGGACCGGAGAGAAATCGAGCGCGCGGGCCGCCTCCCATTGGCCCTGGGTGACGCCGTCGATTCCGGCGCGATAGACCTCGGCGATATAGGCGCTGTAGCTCAGGCCCAAGGCGAGGATGCCGGTGGTGAGCGCCCCGAAGGTGATGCCCCAGAAGGGCAGGACGTAGAACAGGAAATAGATCTGCACCAGAAGCGGCGTGTTGCGCATGAAGAGGATGTAGCTCGCCGAGAGCCGCGGCACGCCGGGCAGGCGCGAGCGCCGGGCGAGGGCGAGAACCAGGCCGCCGACCAGAGCGAAGGCCATGCCACCGAAGGTCGCTTCCGCCGTCACGATCGCGCCGCGCAGCAGGGCCGGGAGAATCTCGAGGGCGAAGCTGAAATCGAATTTCATGGGCGATCAGCCTTGGCCGCGCTGGCGCCGGGCGAGCGCCGTCTCGAAGCGCCGCACCAGCCAGCTGATCGGCGTCGCCATGCAGAAATAGAGGACGAGGACGAGGCCCCAGACCTGGCCCGGCCGACCCGTGGTGGTGATCAGCGCGGTGCCGGCAAAGGTGAGGTCGGTCAGCGTGATCAGCGAGACCAGCGAGGTGAGCTTCAGCAGATCGATCAGCAGATTGCCGAAGGAAGGCAGCATCGCCAGCAGCGCCTGGGGCAGAATGATGCGCCGCAGCGCCATGAGCCGTGGCATGTCGAGGGCGACGGCCGCCTCCCACTGGCCGCGGTCGATATTGAGGATCGCCGCCCGCACGATCTCCGACCCATAGGCCGAGATGTTGACCCCGACGCCGATCACGGCGGTGGAGAAGGGGTCGAGGTAGATACCCGTCACGGGAAGGATGTAGAAGAGATAGAAAAGCTGGACCAGCGCCGAGGTGCCGCGGATCACCTCGACATAGACGCCGGCAATGAAGCGCAGCGCACGCAAGCGCGAGAGCCGCGCCAGCCCGACGGCAAAGGAGAGCAGCACCGCCACCACCGCGGCGGCGAGCGTGACCTCGAGCGTGGTGACGACGCCGCTCAGCAGGACGGGCAGCAGATCGAAGGGCTGCGGCAGCTTCAGCGCGGCATCTCCTTCAGCCGGATGCAGGGCGACCGCAGCTTCGGACTCCGCTCTCTTTCGTCGGAGCTCCGCACGCGATCACCCCGCCGCCGGAGGGTGGCGCGCTCAGGCGGCGCAGAGCTTCTCCGCCGTCACATCGGCCGCCGGCAGCTCATTGGCCGAGAAGCCGAAAGGCTGCAGGATCGTCAGAAGCTTGCCGCTGGAAAGGAGATCGGCGAGCTGCTTGTTGATGGCCGCCAGCAGGTCCGTATCCTCCTTGCGCAGGCCGAGCGCCTGGTAGTTGAAGACCTGATTGCCCTGGGCGTCGAGGATCTGCACATAGGGCTGAACGCGCTCCAGACCGGCATCGCCACTGGTGACGAGCAGATTGTTGATCTCGAGATCGGGGAAGTAGATCACATCGACGCGGCCCGCCT
Organism: Dongiaceae bacterium; assembly: GCA_036270995.1. GTDB lineage: Bacteria > Pseudomonadota > Alphaproteobacteria > Dongiales > Dongiaceae > DASXQK01. The sequence goes on from DATBBO010000211.1 coordinate 5,157, forward strand.
GCAGCCCCGCCAGCGCCTCGGTGTCCTTGGAGAACAGGGAGACGCGATCGTCGGGGATGCCGGCCTGCTTCACCTCGTCCACCTGGCTGGTGCCGAGCTGGGTTCCGAGCTTGGCCGAGGTGTCCTTGGCCACGTCCACCAGGCTGTGGAGATTCTTCGGATTGCCCTTCTTGGCGGCGAAGGCGCCGCCGGCGCGGGTCAGCGGGTTGGAGAAGGCGATCTGCTGGCAGCGCTTCGGCTTCACATACATCCCGGCACCGATCACGTCGAAGCGCTTGGCCAGCACGCCCGGGATCAGCGTGTCGAAGGAGCCGACCTTGGCCTCCAGATTGGTGATGCCATAGGGCTCCAAAGTCGCGCGCAGCACCTCGACGATGGCGCCCGTGACTTTGCCGTCCGTCTCGACATAGCCATAGGGCTTCTCATTGGCGAGGCCGACGGCGATCGTCTTGGTGCGCTGGGCCTGCTGGAAGGTCGTCTCGTCCGCGGCCGCGCGCCGGGCGATGACGGGTGCCGCCATGGCCAGGAGCCCGGAGCCGAGCGAGGCCTTCAATAGCTTGCGACGCGTAACTGTGGTCATGTGACCCCCCATTTGGCTGACGATAACGGAGCAGGGCTCGGAGCCCCACAAACGGGCAAGGCTATGGCCGGCCGGCGGCCCGCGGCAAGACAGAATTTATTGCGCCGGGCGGGGGATGGTGAAAGACGGCCTTCGCAGCTTTCCGGGCCGCCGCTTCCCATAGGCCCGGCTGCCTGCCAAGCTCCCCCGGCGCAGGATAAGGAAACCTCGACTTTGTCGGAAGATGGACGCGATCCTCGATGAAGACCATCGGCCTCATCGGCGGGCTCAGCTGGGAGAGCACGGCGATCTATTACCGCCTGCTGAACGAGACGGTGCGCCGGCGCCTCGGCGGCCTGCATTCGGCGAAGCTCCTGCTCTGGTCTTTCGAATTCGCCGAGATAGAGGCGCTCCAGGCGCAGGGCGACTGGCCGGCGGCGACGGCGCTCATGATCGACGCTGCCCGGCGCCTGGAACTGGGTGGGGCGGATTGCCTCGTCATCTGCAGCAACACCATGCACCGCATGGCACCGGAGATCGAGGCGGCCGTCGCCCTGCCTCTGATCCACATCGCCGATGCGACCGCCGCCGGCGTCAAGGCGAGCGCCTGCCGGCGACCCTTGCTGCTCGCGACGCGCTACACGATGGAGCAGCCCTTCTACAAGGCGCGCCTTCAGGAGCGCCACGGCATCGAGGCCATGGTGCCGGCCGAAGCGGATCGCGCGACGGTCCATCGGATCATCTACGATGAGCTCTGCCAGGGGATCATCCGCCCGGAGTCCAAGGCCGCCTATCTCGACGTAGTCTCGCGCGGCCACGCGCGCGGCGCCGATGGCGTGATCTTCGGCTGCACCGAGGTCGGCATGATCATCGCAGCG
>DATBBO010000212.1:0-3061 GCA_036270995.1 Dongiaceae bacterium
ACCTGCTCGGCCATGCTCAGGCCGCCTGGGCCGCCATCTTGCGGCCCTTCTCGACGGCCTCTTCGATGGTGCCCACCATGTAGAAGGAGGCTTCGGGCATGTCGTCATACTCGCCGGCGACGATGCCCTTGAAGCCCTTGATGGTGTCCTCGAGCTTGACAAAGACGCCCGGGGTCCCGGTGAAGACCTCGGCCACGTGGAAGGGCTGGGAGAGGAAGCGCTGGATCTTGCGGGCGCGGGCGACCACCAGCTTGTCCTCTTCGCTGAGCTCGTCCATGCCCAGAATGGCGATGATGTCCTGCAGGCCCTTATAGGTCTGCAGCACGCGCTGCACGTCGCGGGCGACCTGGTAGTGGTCCTCGCCGACGACGCGGGGATCGAGGATGCGGCTCGTGCTGTCCAGCGGATCCACCGCCGGATAGATGCCGAGCTCGGCGATCTGGCGCGACAGCACGGTGGTGGCGTCCAGATGGCTGAAGGAGGTGGCCGGCGCCGGGTCGGTCAAATCGTCGGCGGGCACGTAGATCGCCTGGACCGAGGTGATCGAGCCCTTCTTCGTGGTGGTGATGCGCTCCTGCAGCTGGCCCATATCGGTGGCGAGCGTCGGCTGATAGCCCACCGCCGAGGGGATGCGGCCCAAGAGCGCCGAGACCTCGGAGCCCGCCTGGGTGAAGCGGAAGATGTTGTCGACGAAGAACAGCACGTCCTGGCCTTCCTCGTCGCGGAAGTACTCGGCGGCGGTGAGCCCGGTCAGCCCGACGCGGGCGCGCGCCCCCGGCGGCTCGTTCATCTGGCCATAGACCAGGGCCACCTTCGAGCCCGGCCCGTCGACCTTGATGACGCCGGATTCGATCATCTCGTGATAGAGGTCGTTACCCTCGCGGGTACGCTCGCCCACGCCGGCGAAGACCGAGACGCCGCCATGCGCCTTGGCGATGTTGTTGATGAGCTCCATGATGATCACGGTCTTGCCCACGCCGGCACCGCCGAAGAGGCCGATCTTGCCGCCCTTGGCATAGGGCGCCAGCAGATCCACGACCTTGATGCCCGTCACCAGGATCTGCGCCTCCGTCGACTGGTCGACGAATTCCGGCGCCGGGCGGTGGATCGGGAAACGGGTCTTGGAATCGATGGGGCCGCGCTCGTCCGCCGGCTCGCCGACGACGTTCATGATGCGGCCCAGCGTCTCCGGGCCGACCGGCACGCTGATGGGGCCGCCGGTGTCGGTGGCCGACTGGCCGCGGACCAGACCGTCGGTGCTGTCCATGGCGACGGTGCGCACCGTCTTCTCGCCCAGATGCTGCGCCACCTCGAGCACCAGATCCTTGCCCTGGTTCTCGGTGCGCAGCGCGTTCAAGATCGAAGGCAGCTCGCCTTCGAAGTGGACATCGACCACGGCGCCCATCACCTGGGTGATCTTGCCGACGACATTACTGGCCATGATGAACTCCTTTGATCCCTAGAGCGCTTCGGCGCCGGAGATGATCTCGATCAGCTCCTTGGTGATATAGGCTTGGCGCGTGCGGTTGTAGAAGATGGTGAGCTTGTTGATCATCTCGCCGGCGTTGCGGGTGGCGCTGTCCATGGCGGTCATGCGCGCGCCCTGCTCGCTGGCCTCGTTCTCCAGCAGCGCCCGGTAGACCTGCACGCCGATATTGCGCGGCAGCAGCGACTCCAGGATCTCGGTCTCGTCGGGCTCATAGTCGTAGACCACGTCGCTGACGGGCGCTGTCCCACCCGCCGGCAGGGCGAAGGGGATGAGCTGCTGGAAGGTCACGATCTGCGTCATCGCCGATTTGAACTTGTTGTAGACGATGTGGCAGACGTCGAACTCGCCGGCGGCGAAACTGGCGGCGAGCCGCTCGCCCAGCTTGGCGGCGACGGCGAAGCTGAGGCGGGGCCGCCCCACATCCTCCAGATGGCCGATGATCAGCGCACCCAGATCGCGGCGAAGCTGGTCGCGTCCCTTGCGGCCGACGGTGAAGATCTTCACCTCCTTGCCCTGCTCGCGCAGTTCGCGGATCTTGCGCCGCGCGGCCCGGACGATGGAGGAGTTGAAGCCGCCGCAGAGGCCCTTGTCCGAGGTCATGACGACGATAAGGTGGACCTGGTCACGGACGTTTCCGGCGAGGAGGGGCGGCGCCCCCTCGCGCCCCGCCATGCTGCTGGCGAGCGAGCCCAGCATGCGCTCCATCCGCTCGGCATAGGGCCGGGCGGCCTCGGCGTTCTCCTGGGCGCGGCGGAGCTTGGCCGCCGCCACCATCTTCATGGCCGAGGTGATCTTCTGCGTCGACTTGACGCTGTTGATCCGGATCTTGAGATCCTTGAGCGAAGGCATGCCGGCCAGATCCCCGGATTAGACGAAGCTCTTGAGGAAGCCGTCCAGAATCCCCTGCAGCTTGCTCTCGGTGGCCTGCGAGACCTCGCCGTCCTTGCGGATCGTCTCCAGCACATCGCCATGCTTGCCGCGCATCTCGGCGAGGAAGGCGCCCTCGAAGCGGCCCACCTGGTCCACGCCGATGCCGTCGAGATATCCGCGCACGCCGGTGAAGATGGAGACCACCTGCTCCTCCACCGGCATCGGCTGATACTGCCCCTGCTTCAGGAGCTCCGTCAGGCGGGCGCCGCGAGCGAGCAGCCGCTGGGTCGATGCATCGAGATCGGAGGCGAACTGCGAGAACGCCGCCATCTCGCGATATTGCGCGAGCTCCAGCTTGATCCGGCCGGCGACCTGCTTCATGGCCTTGATCTGGGCGGCGGAGCCGACGCGGCTGACCGAGAGGCCGACATTGATGGCGGGGCGGATGCCGCGATAGAACAGCGCCGTCTCCAGGAAGATCTGCCCGTCCGTGATGGAGATCACATTGGTCGGGATATAGGCCGACACGTCGCCGGCCTGGGTCTCGATCACCGGCAACGCCGTCAGCGAGCCGGAGCCATGATCCTTGTTCATCTTGGCGGCACGCTCGAGCAGGCGTGAATGCAGATAGAAGACGTCGCCCGGATAAGCCTCGCGTCCGGGCGGCCGGCGCAGCAGCAGCGACATCTGGCGATAGGCGAC
>DATBBO010000213.1:0-6707 GCA_036270995.1 Dongiaceae bacterium
ACTTTTCCTGTCGGTGGGTGCTGGTGCGCGGAATCCTACTACAAGGGATCTGATGGCGTGGGACGCGTCGTCAGCAGCGCCGGAAATACCATCATCAGCTGGAAACTCCAGACCTCCCCCAGCGTCACCCTCGTCAGGGAAAGGACGCTTTCAGCCCTTGCCACCGGCCAGGACCCGGGATTTTTCACGTCCGTCTCATCGAACGGGACCCAATCCGGCACGGCCGTCATTTGGGCTGTGTCACGCCCGACCAATACGAACCCCGCCACCGTCCTGCTCTATGCCTTCAACGCCGCCAACGGCTCCCTTCTATTCTCGGCAACGGCAGGAACCTGGCCGAATCCGGGAAACGCAAATATTGTGCCGGTCGTCGCCAACGGGCAGGTGTTTGTAGCGAGCAACCAACAGCTTGCCATTTTCGGCCCGATAACGGCGGGTGCCAAGGTCGCAGCGCCTATCAGCACGGCGGCATTGCAAGCCCCAGCATCGGGAAGCCCAGCATCGGGAAGCCAAGTCTCGGGCTGGGTCGACCAGATCAATGGAACCGAGTTGGTCATCCGGAAGCGCAATGGGGACCACGCAACGATCGATGCCAAGCCGGCCGAGGCCGCGTTTCAGAGCGCGCCGATCGGCATGGAAGAAGCGATTACCGCGGAAGGCTACTATGATGCTCAGGGTGTGTTCCATGCGCAGACAATCGTGCGCGCAAAGGACTCCCGGGATCTTTGGCCACCTGATCGGTGAGACGGCCAAGGTTGACCTTCAGCATGATTTAAGCTTCCAAATTGGAGCATCTGCGCGTTTATAAGTCCGCACCTGGCGACAGCTGCGACCCCCAGGACGCAGCGATGTCGACCCTGTCCACCATTGGATGAAGGCGCTGCGCAGCCATGCCGTGCCATTTGCGCTTCCAGGTCGATCGGCGTGACCTCGACCATGCGCAACCTTTGCGACCATCGCCCGCAGATCAGAAAGACCCAAGGAAAGAGCCGAGTAGGATTATGGCGGCGAGTGCGATGATCGGCCCGACCATGCCGGCGAAGACGATATCGCGATAGCTCTCTCGATGCGTCGAGCCACAGATTGCAAGCAAGGTGACGACAGCACCGTTATGCGGCAAGGTGTCGAGCGTGCCTGACCCGATCACCGCAACGCGATGGAGCAACCCAGGGTCCAAGCCAGTCTCGGCCGCGCGTGCCATATAGGTAGCGCCCAGCGCATCGAGTGCAATCGTCAGTCCGCCTGATGCCGAGCCGGTAAGCGCTGCGAGCACATTGGTTGCGGCCGCGAGCGAAACGAGCGGGCCGCCGCCGATGCCCAGCACGGCATCGCGCACGGCGGCAAAGGCGGGCATCGCCGCTACCACGGCGCCGAAGCCGACCAGGCTCGCGACGCTGACGGCCGGCAGAACCGAGGCATTGGCGCCCGCGTCGATGGTCGCGCGCAGATGGGGAATCCTGCGACGGTTGACCGCGAGAACGGTCGCAATGCCGCAGGCAAGGGCTGTCATGACAGACCACACACCGCCCACGGCGGCGAGTGACGTGCCGCCCCAGCGCGCTTCGGCGAGAAAGCTGGTGTCGAGTGCGGGCAGGATGAACAGCGACATGCCGAGATTGACGCCGATCACCACCACGAGCGGCAGGGCGGCGAGCATAACCGGCGGCGGTGTGCCGGTAGTGTCTCCATGGACGATTTCCGCCAGATCGAATTCGTGGGCCATGGCGGCCCGCTCGCGCAGATTTTGGTCACCGGCAACCTGGCCGGGCGGGACCGGCGCGGCATCGCCGAAGCCTTCCCCGCTACGCCTGGCAACCTCTGCCGCGCGGCCCAGCCACCACAGACCGAAGCTGAGCATGATCACCGATGCCACCACGCCGAGGCCGGGCGCGGCGAAGGGCGTGGTGTGGAAAAAGGGCATCGGGATCGCATTCTGAATGGAGGGCGTGCCCGGCAATGCCGACATGGTGAAGGTGGAGGTGCCGAGCACGATCGCCGCCGGCATCAGGCGCCGGGGAATATTGGCAGACCGGAACAGATTCCGCGCCATCGGGGCCAGCACGAAAAAGGCGACGAACAGGCTGACGCCGCCATAGGTGACAATGGCGCCGGCAAGCACGACGGCGAGAATGGCACGCCCCGAGCCGAGGCGCCCTATCATGAACTCAGCGATGGCGGTGACGGAGCCGCTGTCCTCCATAAGCTTGCCGAATAAGGCACCGAGCAGGAAAAGCGGGAAGAACTGGGCGAGGAAAGTCGCGGCGCTGCCCATGAAGGTCTGGGTCCAATGGGCGAGGAGCGGCTCACCAGCAAAAAGGGCCGCTACCATGGCGGCCAGCGGCGCGAGCAGAAGCACGCTCCAGCCGTGGAAGGCGAGCCAGACCAGCAGGCCCAGCCCAGCCAGGATGCCGATCAGACCGAGAAGGTTCATGGGCTCAGCATTCAGACAGCAGCAGGTCGATATCGGCGGTCGATCTTGTGCCGATATCGTCCGCGTGGGCGACGAGAAATTCCTCCGCACTGCGGCGGCCCTCGGCCTTTAGCACGATGAGGAAGTCGAGCTCGGCATTGAATTTCGACGAGGCACCGAATTCCGCCAGCCGATCGGTCATGATCCTGTGCGTGCGCATTTGCGCCCAGCGCGCGCCCTCGCCATGCCCGGGATCGGCCACTTGGCGCAGCAAGGCGATCATGCGCAACTCCTTCATCAGTGGGGAATTGAAGGAAATCTCGTTGATGCGATTGAGAATCTCATTCGCTGTGCGCGGCGTATTCGCCCGCTCGCGCGGATTGATCTGCACCAGGATCGTGTCATGCGCATCGCTTTCGCGTACCAGCGGCGTGATGGTGGGATTGCCCGCATAGCCTCCGTCCCAGTAGGACTCGCCGTCGATCTCGACGGCATGAAACAGTGTCGGCAGGCAGGCCGAGGCGAGGAGCGCATCGGGCGTGATCTCTCCGTTGCGGAAGATGCGGCCGCGCCCGGTGTGCACATTGGTCGCGGTAACGAAAAGCTTGATGGGCGAGCCGGCGAGATGATCGAAATCGATGCACTCCGACAGGATCGTCCGCATGGGATTGAGCCCGAACGGATTGAGATTGTAGGGGGAGAACACCCGCGCCATCATCTCCATGGCGATGTAGACGGGCGAGGTGTCCAGCGTCCAGCGGCCCATCAGCCGATCGGCCGGCGAACGCTGCAGCGCGCTCCATGCCGCCGCCTGCGCGACGCGCTGCCAGTAGGTATCGAGCGCATCGCGTGCACCCGCCGCGCCGCCGCGCGCCCATCCATGCGCGAGCACCGCCGCATTCATCGCCCCCGCCGAAGTGCCGGAAATCGCCACGATCTGAAGCCACGGCTCCTCGAGCAGCCGGTCGAGAACGCCCCAAGTGAAGGCGCCATGCGACCCGCCGCCCTGAAGGGCGAGGTCTATCGGGACGGTGTGCCTCTCGGCCATGCCCCACACCTCCTGGGACGATGTCGAGAAAAAGATAGCGGTCGCGAGACCTTCTGGCTAGGCATCGCGCCACGACGCCGCGCAAGCGACAGCTTCGATCCTCAGGACAGCAGATACTCGACATCCTGCGGTTTGCAGTCCGGCCCGTTCAGCGGAAGCATGTCGACCGGGCAGGCCGAGAGCGCGATCACGCAATCCATCTCGGCGCGGAAGGTGACCCGGTCGCCGGGGCGGCTCACCGGCGCCACGATCTTGAAGCTCCCATCCGCTGCGATTGGCACGTTCATGAAGAGATTGAGCGCCGTCGGCACCGTGGCCGGCGGCTCGATGGCGAGGGCTCTCAGCGCGCCCCGCCAGTTATCGGCGCAATTGCGATGATAGCCCTTGACGCCGAGCTGCTCGTAGCGGCGCGCATCGCAGCAGGGGAACAAGGTGTCGTGCACGCCCGGCGAGCTGTCCGCCACCATCGTCAATATGGGCCGGCGCAGCTGCGTCCAGAGCTGATCGCCGGCTTTGGGCTGCAGCCGGTACCAGACATTGCGGGAATGCTGGATCGACATGGTCTCGCCGAGATCGCCAGCGTTGTGGACGAAGAGATCGACGACCTGGCTGCCATGGGTGTTGACGATCGTCAGCTGCCCGCCCTGCTTCAGATGAAGCCCCGCGCCTTCGCCGCCCTTGATCACCGGCATGATGTTTTCTCCCGGATGCTGCTTACAACCTCTTTCCGAGCCTCGTCTTCCTTGCCGTCACCCCGGCGAAAGCCGGGGTCCAGGGCAACCGGCGCGCTCTTGCAGTCGTGGATCCCGGCTTCCGCCGGGATGACAGAGGAAAGGCAGAGCGAGGGGAAAAGGAACATTGGCGGCGGAAAGCTACGCCCCCGGCTGGTCGTGATCCGGGAAGAAAGCCTGCACGCCGCCGATCTTGTAGCCGGCGATCGCCGCCTGGCCCTCCGGCGAGATCAGCCAGTTGATGAAGGCCTGGCCATCCGCGACCTTCACATTCGGGTGCTTCTGCGGGTTCACCAGGATCACGCCATACTGGTTGAAGAGGCGCTTGTCGCCCTCCACCAGGACGACGAGATGCTGCTTGTTGGCGAACTTGCTCCAGGTCGCGCGGTCGGAGAGCGTACAGGCGTTCATGGCGGCGGCCGTGTTGAGGGTCGGACCCATGCCCTGGCCCAGGCTCTTGTACCAATCGCCCGAGGCCGATTTCACATCGGTCTTGGCATCCTTCCACAGCCGGAGCTCCATGCGGTTGGTGCCGCTGTCATCGCCGCGCGAGGCGAAGGGCGCCTTGGCGGCGGCGATCTTGCGGAAGGCGTCGAGAGCGTCCTTGTCACCCTTGATCTGCGCGGGATCGGAATCCGGACCGACGATGATGAAGTCGTTGTACATCAGCGGCTCGCGCCTCACGCCATAGCCATCGGCGACGAATTTCTCCTCCCCGGCTCGGTCATGGACGAAGAGTACATCGGCATCGCCCTGCTGGCCGATCTTCAGCGCCTGGCCGGTGCCCACGGCCACGACATGCACCCCGATGCCGGTCTTCTTGGTGAAGATCGGCAGCAGATAGTCGAACAGCCCGCTATCCTGGGTCGAGGTGGTTGACGCGATGGTGATGAACCGGTCCTCGGCCCGTACCGCGCCGGCGAGCGTTACGAGGCCCAGGACCAGGGCCAGCAGCATCCGTCTCGACAACGTCACCATGTCAGCTCTCCTTTGAGGAAGGCGGCGGCCTCGGGCGTGGCGGGGCCGGCGAAGAAGGCTTCGGCCGGTCCGGCCTCGACGAGGCGGCCATGATTGAGGAACAGGATCTGATCGGCGAGGCGCCGCGCCTGGCCGAGATCGTGCGTGGTCATGACGATCTTCGTGCCCGAGCGATGGATGGACTCCACCAGCTCTTCGACCAGGCGGGTGGCGGCGGGATCGAGGCTCGCTGTCGGCTCGTCGAGGAACAGCACCTCGGGCTCGAGCGCCCAGGCCCGCGCCAGGGCCAGGCGCTGCTGCTCGCCGCCGGAGAGCACGCGGGCGGGCTGATGGGCGAGGGAGGTGAGGCCCGTGCGGCCCAGCACCTCGCTGATTCTTGCGCGCCGGTCATGGCGGGAGAACCCGCGCAGCTTGAGGGCAAAGCCGATATTGCCGGCGGCCGAACGGCGCAGCATGACGGGGCGCTGGAAGACCATGGCCTGGCGACGCCGGAGCGCCGGACCCTCGCCGATCCGCCAGCTTATGCGTCCCGCGCTCGGCCGCAGGAGCCCATGGCAGAGCCGGAGCAGCAGGCTCTTGCCCGCGCCGTTGGGGCCGAGGATTACGGTACGCGGCCCCGCCGCCACCTCGACGGTGATGCCCTCGACCAGCTTCTCGCCGGCGGCCGCATAGCCCACATCCTCCAGGCGCAGGGGCAGAATGGTCATGCGTGGCGCCCCGTCAGGTCGCGGATGACGAAGGCGGCCCCGTTCACTCCCAGCGCCAGCACGATCAGGATGATGCCGAGACCGAGCGCCAAGGCGAGATCGCCCTTGGAGGTCTCGAGCGCGATCGCCGTCGTCATCATCCGCGTGACATGGTCGATATTGCCGCCGACGATCATGACCGCACCCACCTCGGCGCTCGCCCGGCCGAATCCCGCGAGAAGGGCGGTGATCAGGCTGAAGCGCCCATCCCAGAGGAGGGTCGGGATCGCCCGGCGCGGGCCGCAGCCCAGCGAAAGGAGCTGCTCGCGATAGTCGCTCCAGAGATCCTCCACGAGCTGGCGAGTGAGAGCAGCGATGATGGGGGTGACGATCACGACCTGGGCCAGGATCATGGCGGCGGGCGTGAAGAGCAGGCCGAAGACGCCGAGCGGGCCCGAGCGCGAGAGCAGCAGATAGACAACGAGGCCCACGACCACCGGCGGCATGCCCATGAGGGAGCTCATCAGGATGGCGGCCAGGCGCCGGCCGGGGAACTGGAACAGGGCCAGTGCCGCTCCCAGCGGAAGGCCGATCACGGCGGCGCAGGCGACCGCGGTCAGGCTGACACGCAGCGACAGCCAGACGATCTCCATCAGCCCGCCATTGAGGCTGACCATGAGATGCAAGGCCGCGGCGAAGGCGTCGAGGATCGTCTGCATGGGCAGAGGGGGGTTCTACGTGCAAATGGTTCGCAGGACAACCGCAGAGGTGGCAGGGATTAGTCTCCCTCTTCCTCGCTTTGAAGCCATGGGATCACGGATTGTCAGGAGTTGCCGCGGATCAGCCCCTCACCC
>DATBBO010000214.1:0-6884 GCA_036270995.1 Dongiaceae bacterium
ATCCCGCTCGATGCCTGGACCATCCTGTTCTGGCGCGGGATCTTCGGCGGGTTCTTCATCAGCCTTTACGTCATCGCCCACTATCGAGGCCGAACCCTCGCGGTAACCCGGGCCATGGGCTGGCCGGGCCTGCTGATCACCTGCCTCTCCACGCTCGGCATGACGAGCTTTATCCCCGCGCTCAAGCTCACCAGCGTCGCCAATGTCGCCATCATCGGCGCGACCGGCCCCTTCGTCGCCGCCGTCATCGCCTGGCTGTGGCTTCGGGAGCGGGTATCGCCGCTCACCTTGGGTGCTAGCCTGCTCGCCTTCGCCGGCGTGGCGCTGACGGTCGCCGGCGCCGGCGGCGGCACGGGCTCGCTGAGGGGCGATGTCCTCGCTTTCGTCATGACGAGCGCCATCGCCGCGATGACAGTCGCGCTCCGGCGCTATCGCGGGGTGCCGATGCTGCCCACCGCCTGCCTCTCCAATCTCCTCGGCTCCCTTATCAGCCTGGCTTTTGCCGCGCCGCTCGCGGCGGGGGCCGTGGATCTCAGCAATCTCGCCCTCTTCGGCTTGGTCCAGATGAGCCTGGGTCTCACCTTCTTCACCATCGGCTCGCGGCTGATCCCGGCTGCCGAAGCCGCGCTCATCAGCGTGTTGGAGACGCCGCTGGCGCCACTCTGGGTCTGGCTCGCCTTCGACGAGAGGGTCTCGCCCCAGGCGCTCATCGGCGGCGGGGTGGTGATGATCGCGGTGATCGGCCATGTTCTGCTCCAGGGCAGGCTGCGCCGGCCGCTCAGCCCTCCTCTCACCAGCGGGAGCTGATGCGCCTCGTCGCCTGGAACTGCGCCATGGCCCTGCACCGCAAGTTCGAGGCGCTGCAGGCCCTCAAGCCCGATGTGGCGGTGATCGCCGAATGCGCCGAACCGGTGCGGCTCGCCGAGCGGTTGGATCTTTTAGGCCTCTCGGGCAGCCCAGTCTGGGTCGGCGAGAATCCCAACAAGGGGCTTGCGGTCTTCGGCTTCAACGGCCATCGCGTCGTGCTCGCGCCGATCCACCGGCCCCGATTGCGCTTCCTGGCGCCGGTTACGGTCGAGGGCGCCGCCAGGTTCAACCTCCTGGCGGTCTGGGCCCAGAACTTCAGCGGCGGCATAAGGCGCAAGCGCCAGCATGGGCCGCTACGCCTCGGCCTTTTGCGCTATCGCGAATTCCTGGCGAGCGCGCCTTGCGTGATCGCCGGCGATTTCAACAACAACACCATCTGGGATCGGCCGGGTTGGCGGATGAACCATGCCCATGCGGTGGCACGGCTCGCCGCCGGCGGGCTGGTCAGCGCCTATCACGAGCTTCGCGGCGAAGCACCGGGCGCCGAGCTGGAGCCGACCCATTACTGGCGCGACCGGCGCAAGGACGGGCCCACCTATCACATCGATTATGTCTTCCTGCCGCGGCTCTGGCTCGCTGGCCTCAAGGAGGTCGAGATCGGCAGCTTCGAAGCCTGGTGCGGCAACGGCCTCAGCGATCACGTGCCGGTGGTTGTGGAGGTCGACGTCCAAGCCGGACCGTAGACACCCTCCGCGGTCGCCACATAGTCGATGCGCCCCTCGGCCAACGCGCGCGCGCATTCATCGGGGCCGTTGATGATCGGCTCCTCATGGACATTGAAGCTGGTGTTCACCAGGACCGGGATGCCGGTCCGCGCCTTGTAGCCCACGAGGATGTCGTAATAGAGCGGGTTTTGCGCACGCTCGATCACCTGGGGACGCGCCGTTCCGTCGACATGGACCACGGCGGGAATGCGGTTCCGCCAGGAATCGCGGACCCGGCAGGTGATGGTCATGAAGCGCGCGGCATAGAGCGTTGCCGGACCCAGATCGAAGATAGCCTCGGCATCCTCGGCGGCCACGACCGGCGCGAAGGGCATGAACTCGCTGCGGGTCAGCCGGTCGTTCAGGATGCGGTTGATCTCGGCATCGGTGGGGGCCGCCATGATGCTTCTGGCACCGAGCGCGCGGGGCCCATATTCCATGCCCCGGGTGTAGATCGCAACGATCTTGCCGGCGGCGAGCAGCTCGGAGGCCGTCTTCACCGGCATCGTGGAGATTCGGGCGAAGGCGGGGTCGCCGCCGAGGCGATCGTCGATGGCGCGGCCGAAGTCGCGGCCGTAACAGAGATCCTCCAGGCGCCAGCGCTGCTTCAGCCAGTGATCGAGCCCGTCGCGCGCCAGCAGGAAATCCAGCACGCCGCCGCAGGCAAGGCCCTGGTCGCTCATGGCGGGATAGACGAAGACCTCGTCGACGGGCATCTCCTCCGCCAGGCGCTGGTTCAGACGCACATTGGCAAAGATGCCGCCGGAGAGCCCGAGATGGCGATGACCGGTCGCGGCCAGGATCCGGCCCACGGCCTCGAGCACGAAGGTCTCCAGGAGCTTCTGGACCGAGGCCGCCACATCCTCCCGCGCAACACCCTCGGCAAGCTCGAAGACGGTCCGGCGCATGGCGTGATAGTCGGCGAAGTCGCTGTGGATCTGGCCCTGTGCATCGACGCGGAAATGGCGCGCAAGCGCGTCATAGAGCACCGGCTTTCCATAAGCCGCGAGCCCCGTGAGCTTGCCCTCGTGGCGGTTGATGCGGAAGCCGAGCGCCTGGGTGGCGAAGCCATAGGCAAGCCCGAGGCTGTCGATTCGCTGCGGCTCCGCCAAGCCCTCGTCGCCGCCATAGAGGGTCTCGATCTTGCGATCGCGGAAGCGGCGGATCGAATACTGCATGTTGTCGCCGCCGCCATCGGCCGTGTAGAGGAGCGCTTCCGGCCAGTCGGTGTGGAAGAGGGTCGGCAGGGCATGGGCGCGATGATGGTTGAAGAAGCCGAGATGGGTATCGGGCCGGAAGCCGAAATCCCTGAGGAAGGCCGGGCCATCGAACATGGCGAGCGAATCGAAGCGGCGGTGGCGCACGCATTCCGCCTCCATGTACTTGTTCCTCTCCCGCCCGGCGACATACCGGAGGGCGGCGGACAGGCGCTTGCGGCCCCTGAAATGGGTGAAGTAGCGCTGTGGAAAGGCCCCGCGGCCGAGCATGACGGCCCCCACCTCCTCGCGCCCCTTGCCGGCGATGGCAAGGCATTCATCGATCGCCTCCACCGGCACGCGGTCGCCATCGATCTTGCGCCGGGTCAGCCGCTCCAGCGCCACCGCGCTCAGCAGGCGATAGTCGTCGTGGAGGCAGGCGCAGGCATCGTGATTGCCGGAATAGACACCGAGAACAAGCATGGGAAGAGGAAGGGGAACCGTTTCGGCAGGGGTTGCGGGGGCCGGAGAATAGCCGCAACCACGGGCCCCCGGAACCCCGGAAAGCGAGTTAACTTGCCGCGGCCACGCGCCCATGCTTGAAGAGGCCCGCGCTGCTTCTTCAGCCTCGAGGAGCCCCGTGAACACGCTTACCCCCGCCGCAGATCCTGCCGCCGCCCTTTTCGAGAAGCGCCGGTTCCGCACCGCGGCCCAGCATTACCTGCAGGGACGCCAGCCCTATGCGCCGACCCTGTTCCAGCGCCTGATCCAGCTCACGGGTAGCGGCCCCAAATCCCGGGTGATGGATCTCGGCTGCGGCCCCGGGCAGATCGCGGTCGCGCTCGCGCCCCATGTCGGGGAGGTCACGGCGATCGATCCAGAACCCGAGATGCTGCGGGTCGCGGCGGAGAACGCTGCCGCGGCGCATCTTCAGATCCGCTTTATCGAAGGAAGCTCCAACGATCTCGACCCAGCCCTGGGCCATTTCCACCTCGTGGTCATCGGCCGCGCCTTCCATTGGATGGACCGGCCGCGGACCCTGCAGCGCCTCGACGGCCTGATCGAGCCCGGCGGCGCGGTCGCCCTGCTCGGGACCCGCGAGCCCGAGCTGCCGGACAATGCCTGGACCACGGCTTACGACACGCTGATCGAGCGCTATGCGGCCGACGACCGGACCCGCCGCGAGCGCAAATCGCCCGACTGGCTGCGCCATGAGGCCGTGCTGCTCGATTCGCCCTTCAGCCGCATCGAAACGATCGCGGTGCTGGAGCGCTGCCTCACGCCCGTGGAGCGCTTCGTCGACCGGGCGCTTTCCATGTCCAGCACCTCGGCGGCACGGATCGGCGAAAAGACGGCAGAGCTCGCCGCCGAGGTGCGAAGCACGCTCGCCCCCTTCGCGGCGGAGGGCATGATCCGCGAGGTGATCCGATCGGCGGCCACCATCGCCTGGCGGCCCGGCGGATAGGCGTCGCTGGACGGCACCGATGGGCCTGGATAATGTCGGCGGCAGGTCGCCGGCAATCCAGGGGAGGAGCCGCGGCAGCGCATGAATCCCGAGACGACACGGCTCCTCGATCGCGCGCGCTGCTGCTTGGCGGTCATCGATGTCCAGCAGTTCTTCCTCGACAAGCTGCCTCTCGACCAGAGGCAGCCCTTGGTTGCCCGCATCGTCTGGCTGATGCGCGTCGCCCTTGCCCTCGAGATCCCCCTGCTGGTGACCGGCGAGGACATCCCGCGGGACGGCCCCGTCGTTCCCGAGATCGAAGGACTGCTGCCCGCGGGATCGCCGGCGCATAACAAGATGGTCTTCGGTCTTCACGACCAGGCCGATATACGCGCGGCCGTCGAGGCGACAAGGCGCGATCAGTTCGTGCTCACGGGGCTCGAGACCGATGTCTGCGTCACCCATTCCGCCTTTGGCCTTCTCGCGGCCGGCTACGAAGTGGCGGTGGCGCTGGATGCCTGCGCCTCGCCGCCGCCTCATCACGATATCGCCATCGCGCGTCTCAGAACCGCCGGGGTCACCATCACGACCGTCAAGGGCATCTACTACGACTGGGTGCGGGACCTCGCGACGCTTGCCCTGGTAAAGGCACGGATCGGCGCCACCCTGCCGCCCGGGCTGACCCTCTAGCTTGCTGCTTCCGGGATTCCTGCCGCCGGCGGCGTGGCGCGCGTGATGCAAGACCCGTATCTCGCGATCTATCGCCGGGGCCCGTGAGAAGCCCTTGCGAATTGACCGCAAAGAGCGGGCGAAGATATCTTTTCCCGAGCCTTGACGCGTGACAACGGGGGCATCCCAGCTGAGCAAGCCGCAGGCGCCCGATGAGCCGAATCCGCCGCGGGCTGTGCTATTGCCGATCCGGGCGTCCCGCATGCATCCCTCGGCCCGCTGATGCTGCTGCTGGGACTTCTGCCGCTGGCGGCCTTGGGCCTTCTCATCGCCTTGCTGCGGCGGCGCGGCAGGAAGCCGGCGGAGGCCGTCATCCTCGGCCCCCTTCTCTGGGCCTATGGTGCCGCGATCGCGAACGAGGCCCTCAGCCTCTTCGGGGCTCTCACCTTCATCAGCATTCTGGCTGCCTGGAGCCTTGCTTTCATTGCCCTCGCCTTTGGCTTCCTCCGATCGGGACCTCTCGCCGTGACACCGCGGCGCTGGCCCACCCGGATTCGCAGCGCCGCCGCGGGGCTCATCGCCGAGGAATGGATTCTCGCTGCCGCCCTCATCATCATCGGGAGCGCGACCCTGCTGGTCGCCCTGGTCTGCCCGCCGAACAACTGGGATTCCCAGACCTATCACCTGCCGCGCATCGAGCATTGGATCCAGAACCGCTCCTTCGACTTCTATCTGACCCGTATCGATCGCCAGCTGATCTATCCGGGCCTGGCCGAGGCCCTGATTCTGCCTTTGCGGCTGCTCAGCGGCGGCGACCGCTGGGACAACCTGCTGCAATGGCTGGCCGGCGCGGGCTCCGTCTTCCTCGTGGGCCGCATCGCGCTTGCTCTCGGCGCATCGCGGCGCGGAATCGCCTTCACCCGGCTCATGGCCGCCACGCTCCCCATCGGCATATTGGAGAGCAGCAGCACCCAGAACGATCTGGTGGTGACCTTCTTCCTCCTCTCGATGGCCGAGCGCCTGCTGACCTGGCGCGAAAGCCTCCGCGCCACGGATGCTGGCTTCTTCGCCGTCGCCGCGGGCCTCGCGCTGGCGACCAAGGGCACCGCCTATCTGATCGGACTTCCGCTCGGCCTCTGGTTCCTGGCGGCGAATCTGAGAGCGGGCCCGCGCGCACTGGCGATGCTGATCGCCTGCGGCTTTATCCTGCTGCTGCCGAACCTGCCGGGCTATTTGCGCAATCTCGACTACAGCGGCGCGCCGCTCGGCACGGGCGGGGAGGCGACCAACAATGCGGCCTATGGCCCCGGTGAGCTTGTGGTGAATGCCGTGCGCAATGTCGTCGTCAATTTCGCGACGCAGAACAGCGACTACGACAAGTGGCTGACCCGGTTCGTCCACCAGCAGCTCGCCACCCTCGGGCTGGATGCCGATGCTCCCGAGATTACCTTCCCGGGCACGAGCTTCAGCGTCATCACCTATCAGAACAACGAGGATATCGCCGCGAATCCCGTGCAGCTCATCCTCGGCGCGGCCGCGGTGATCGCGGTCCTGCTCAGGGGCGCCAGCGCCTTTCCCCGCCGCCGCTATGCCCTCTGCATTCTGGGGGCGACCTTTCTGTTCCTCATCGTGCTGCGCTGGCAGCCCTGGATCACGCGCCTGCAACTTCCGATCTTGGCCCTCACCATGCCGCTCACTGCGTTTTTCGCGTTGGAACGCGAGAGCCGGCGGGCCCGCATCGGCGCGGCCACCGCCATGACCGGAATGGCGATCCTGCTGATCGTCGTCGCCTCGCCGGGGCTCTGGTCGAACTACGGCCGGCCGCTTTTTCCCGCCGGAGGCTTTGCCTACAGCATCTGGGCCAGGACGGGCGACGAGATCCTGTTCCTCGCCCGTTTCGATCTCTACACCGGCTATGAGTCGGCCGCGGTCTATGTCGCCCAGCATGGCGATTCTCAGATCGGCCTCGTGACCAACGACAGTGATTGGGAGTATCCGCTGTGG
>DATBBO010000215.1:0-4818 GCA_036270995.1 Dongiaceae bacterium
CTCTGCGGGGCCTGCACGGCCCATATCGACGGTCAGGCCACCCGCTCCTGCATCACCACCGTCGACAGCCTGGGCGAGTCCAAGGTCACGACCATCGAGGCGATCGGCGGGACGCTGGCCGGCAAGGCCATACAGAAGGCCTGGCTGGACCGGGAGGTTATCCAGTGCGGCTACTGCCAGTCGGGCCAGATCATGTCCGCCACGACGCTGCTGGCGAGCAATCCCCATCCCAGCGATTCGGATATCAACGACGCCATGTCAGGCAATATCTGTCGCTGCGGCACCTACAACCGCATCCGCGCCGCCATCAAGCAGGCGGCGGAAGCCAACGCCGGCTGAGGGAGGGGGCCATGCTGATCGACCGTATTCTCCGAGCCGAGGTAGAGAGCCACCCGGTGCTCAGCCGCAGGAGCTTCATCCGCGTCAGCGCAACCGCCGGCGGCGGCCTGCTGCTGGCCTTCACCCTGCCGCCTTATCCCGCCGAGGCAGCAGCGGAGGATTTCGCCCCCAATGCCTTCATCCGCATCGACAGCGGCGGCCAAGTCACCCTGGTCATGCCCCAGGTTGAGATGGGGCAGAGGATCTATACCGCGCAGGCGATGCTCATTGCCGAGGAGCTGGAGGTGGATCTCGCCACGGTCCAGCTCGAGCATGCGCCGCCCAACGACAAGCTCTACGCCAATCCGCTCCTCGGCTTCCAGGTGACGGGCGGGTCGACCTCGGTGCGCGCCTTCTGGGAGCCCCTGCGCCGGGCCGGCGCCACCGCCCGCGAGATGCTGGTGGCCGCGGCGGCTGAGAGCTGGAGCGTGGAGGCCGGCAGCTGCCGCGCCGAGAAGGGCGTGGTCATCCATCCGGCGACCGGCCGCAAGCTCGGTTACGGCGAGCTCGCGGCGAAGGCGGCGGGCCTGCCGGTGCCCGAGAAGGTCGCCCTCAAGGACCCGAAGGACTTCACCCTGATCGGCACCCCGGCCAAGCGCCTCGACACCCCCGCCAAGCTCGACGGCAAGGCGATGTTCGGCATCGATACACGGCTGCCGGGCATGAAGTTCGCGACGCTGGCCATCTGTCCGGTCTTCGGCGGCAAGCTGAAGCAGGTCGACGACAGCAAGGCCAAGGCCGTGAAGGGCGTGCTGCAGGTCGTGCAGCTCGATGATGCCGTGGCAGTGGTGGCCGAGCATATGGGCGCGGCGAAGAAGGGATTGGAGGCCCTCGACATCACCTGGGACGAGGGCGCAAATGCCAAGCTCTCCAGCGCCGACATCATCCAGGCCCTCGATGCGGCCTCGCAGAAGACGGGAGTAGTCGCTTCCGTGGACGGTGATCTGGAGAAGGCCCTGGCAGGTGCGGCGAAGAGGGTTGAGGCGGTCTATCAGATGCCCTTCCTTGCCCATACCGCCATGGAGCCAATGAACTGCACCGTGCATGTGCAGAAGGACAGCTGCGAGGTCTGGGTCGGGACGCAAGTCGCAGGCCGCGCGCAGGCGACCGCCGCTGAGGTCACGGGCCTGCCGCCGGAGAAGGTGCAGGTCCACAACCACCTGCTGGGCGGCGGCTTCGGCCGGCGGCTGGATGTCGATGGTATCACCATGGCGGTGCGCATCGCCCGCCAGGTCGAGGGTCCGGTGAAGATCGTCTGGACGCGCGAGCAGGATATCCAGCACGATGTCTACCGGCCTATTACTACGACCGGTTCACCGCCGGGCTCGATGTCGACGGAATGCCGGTGGCCCTCCATCATCGCGTCACCGGTTCCTCCATCATCGCGCGATGGGCGCCGCCCTTCTTCATGAAGGGTCTCGATGTCGACGCGGTGGACGGGGCGGGTGGTCCCTATGGATTCCCGGTCCATCTGGTGGATTACGTCCGCCAGGAGCCGCCGGCAGGAATCGTCACCGGCTGGTGGCGCGGCGTCGGGGTCACCCATAACGCCTTCATGGTCGAGGGCTTCATGGACGAGCTCGCAATCAGCGCGGGGAAGGATCCCGTGGAGTATCGTCGTGCGCTTCTGGCCAAGGCCCCGCGGGCCAAGGCCGTGCTCGACCTGGCGGCGGCAAAGGCAGGCTGGGGCCGGAAGCTCGCGGCCGGGAGCGGCCTCGGCGTCTCCCTCGTGCACGGCTTCGGCACCTACATCGCCCAGGTTGCGGAGGTCAGCGTCGACAAGGACGGCCAGGTGAAGACCCATCGCATCGTCGCGGCGGTGGATTGCGGCCACACCGTCAATCCCGACACCATCAAGGCGCAGATCGAGGGCGGCATCATCTACGGCCTCACCGCCGTCCTCTATGGCGACATCACGATCAAGGACGGCCGGGTCGAGCAAAGCAATTTCGACAGCTATCAGGCGCTTCGCATGGACGAGGCGCCTGAGGTCGAGGTTCATATCGTCGAGAGCAGCGAGGCGCCCGGGGGCATCGGCGAGCCCGGGACGGCGGCCCTCGCGCCGGCCATCGTCAATGCGGTCTTCGCCGCCACGGGCAAGCGGCCGCGCAAGCTGCCGGTCGATCCATCGGCGCTGAAGTCGTCGAGCTAGGCGTTCTCCTCACTTTCATCCCCTCTCCCCCCGCAAGGGGGAGAGGGTTAGGGTGAGGGGGTCTGCCGGGCGGGATCGAGAGCCCCCTCACCCCGGCCCTCTCCCCTCCTGGGGGAGAGGGGGAAGAGCGCGGGGCGAGGGGGGAAATCGACATGATCAAGGATCCGCCGCTTCTGAAGATCAGACGCCATTTCACGCGGCCGACCGAGGCGCTGCTCGCGGGTTTCGCTGGCGTGCCGACGGGATATCTGGTCGACGCCATGGGCGGCAGCGGCTGCCTCGACTATCGGATCAAGCCGCTGGTGGAGCGTTCGAAGGTCATGGTCGGCATGGCCATGACCTGCCATGCGGGTCCTGCCGACAACCTCGCTTTGTTCGGGGCGCTGCATGCGGCGCGCGCGGGTGACATCCTGGTCTGCGCCACGGATTCCTACACCGGCACGGCCCTGGTCGGGGACCTCCTGCTGGGCATGGCGCTCAATCGCGGAGTCGCAGGCCTGGTGACCGATGGGCTGGTGCGCGACATCGTCGGCATCCTCAAGGTCGACCTGCCGGTCTATTGCGCCGGCGTCACCGCCAATTCACCCGCCCGCAACGGCCCGGGCACCGTCGGCCTGCCCATCATCCTGGGTGGGCTCAAGATCGATGCCGGCGACGTCATCGTCGGCGACCGCGACGGTGTCGTGGTGGTGCCGCTCGCCGAGGCCGCCGCCGTGCTGGCGCGCCTCGGTGAGGTGAAGGCGGCCGAGGCGAGCCTCGAAGCCAAGGTGCGTGCCGGGCTTCAGGTCCCGGATTTCGTCCAGGCGGTCATCGAGTCCGATCGGGTGGAAGAGATTCCCTGACTTTCCGCAGGCAGCCGGGGCCGAGATCGGCAAGGTGCGCGATGCCCATCAGCCCCAGCGCCCGGTCAAGCTCTCGGCGCAGGATATCGAGCACCCGATAGACCCCAGCTTCGCCCGCCACCGCGAGGCCCCAGAGTTGGGGCCGGGCGATGAGGCAGGCGGCGGCGCCGAGGGAAAGAGCCTTTACCACATCGGTGCCGCGCCGCACACCGCCATCGAGCAGAACCGGGATCCGCCCGTCGATCGCGGTGGCCACGCCGGGCAGAGCATCGAGGGTGGCGGGCACGCCGTCCAGCTGCCGCCCGCCATGGTTGGAGACGATGAGCCCGTCGACGCCACGCAGCACCGCCTCCGCCGCCTCGAGCGGGTGCAGGATGCCTTTCAGCAGGAGCGGTCCCTTCCAGAGGCCGCGCAGCCAATCGACCTCGCGCCAGGAGAGGCCGGGATCGAGAAGGCTCGCCATCCGGCCGGCGATGGAGGCGAGTTCGACGGTCTCGCCCGGCTTGGCGTAGTTGGCGAAAGTGATGCGTCCGAGCGCACCCCGCATGCGCAGGAGCCAGGGCAGCTTGCCCGCCATGCCGAGGATCTCCAGCGGGGTGAAGCTCGGCGGGATGCTGAAGCCGTTGCGGATATCCCGCTCGCGATTGCCCAGGAGCTGATTGTCCGTCGTGAGCACCAGCGCGTCGTAGCCGCTGGCCGCGGCGCGCGCGACAAAGTCGCGGGTGAGGCCGCGGTCACGATAGACGAAGACCTGCATCCAGCGCGGCGCCACTCCCGCTGCCGCGAGAGCCTCGATGGTGCAGGTCGAGCCATGGCTGAGGCAGAAGGCGGTGCCAGCGGATGCCGCGGCCCGCGCCGCGGCGATCTCCCCGCCGGGCCAGAACAGGCCGGAGAGCCCGGTCGGACCGATGATCACCGGCAAGGCGAGGCGCCGACCGAAGAGCTCGACGGACAGGTTTCGCTCCGCGGCGCCGTTGAGAGGGCGCGGCAGGAGCTCATAGCCGGCGAAGGCGGCCTCGTTGCGGCAGAGGCTGTATTCGTCCTCCGCACCACCATCGGCGAAATCGAAGACGGCGCGCGGCAGGGTCCGGCGCGCCAGATCCCGCATCGCGGCAAGGCTGTAGCCGCTGCGGCCCCAGTCGCGTGCCCCCTGGGTCGTCACGGAGGCTGCTGCAGCCGATTTCGAAGCCTCGGGCACGGTTATCGGCGCCGCCCCGCTTTGCCGGACTCCTGCCGGGCACCCTGCGCACCCTTGTCGTTCTCCATCAGGCGGAGGATGGAAGAGTACCTGTACCCGCCGGGATCGCCGAGCAGCTCTTCGAAGACCAGGCCCTTGTCCGGCGCAACGTCGTCCGCCGCCTGCGCCACCGCCCGGCGAATGGCTTCCAGCGCCTTGGCCGAGGGGAGATCCGGAACGCCCTTCTTTCGGCCATTTGCCACATAGTC
>DATBBO010000216.1:0-2418 GCA_036270995.1 Dongiaceae bacterium
CAATATTCCTCGGTCCAGCTGGGGTGCTTCTCGGGGCTGCGGCGATAGTTCTTCATGACCGTCCACGGACGCGTCAAGGCATGGTCGTACACCGTGACCTCGTCATGGGCCACGTTGGGATCGGCTTTGTCGACGTAAATCCGTTCCTTGACCACGGTCTCGTTGTCGTGGTGCAGCGGAATTCCGCTGGCGTCGAAGGAGCGCGGACCGCGGAAGCCGCGGGTCTCGACCTCGAGCACATCGTAGTGGCCGGACCCGCTGGTATCGATCCAATGGCCGATGGAGTAGCCCAGCAGGGTCGGCTCGAGGTCGGCCGGCCAGTTGCGCCCGTCGGTGAAGATTCGACGGTCGTCCAGGATGTGGTCGACCAGGATGTAGGTGGTGTCCGGCGTGATGACGAATTCCATCTCGCCATAGCCGTTGGTGACGCGCGGCATGCCCGGCGAGAGGCATTTATAGGTGGGGGTCGTGCCTTGTCCGCCGCTCGCCTGGTCCACGAGATTGGCCTCGA
Source organism: Dongiaceae bacterium (assembly GCA_036270995.1). Classification (GTDB taxonomy): domain Bacteria; phylum Pseudomonadota; class Alphaproteobacteria; order Dongiales; family Dongiaceae; genus DASXQK01. The sequence continues at coordinate 512 of DATBBO010000216.1, forward strand.
ACAGGGCCTGGTATTCCGGGGTCAGCGGCGCCTGCTGTCCGCGCCCGCCGGGCTTGCTGATGTCGAATCTCCCCGGACCGCCGATCGCACGCCATTGACCCTTCAGGTCAGGATACTGGGCATCGTCCCAGGCCCGGGACGGCGCGCTCATGGCGCAAAGCGCCGCCGTGAGGGCAACGGCGCCGAGCAAGCCTCGGTCAAGCATGGCTGTTCTCCCTATGATCGCGCCGTGCCGACCCTACAAGATTGACCAGGCGGTCGGAAGAGGCAGCGTCATGATCCAAATCAGTTCAGCACCCCGACCATCGCTCCGATCAGGCAGGTCGATAGCGTGCCCGAGACGATCGACTTGAAGCCGAGCGAGATCACGTCGTCACGCCGCTCCGGCGCCAGAGTGGCGAGGCCGCCGATCATGATGCCGAGGCTGCCGAAGTTGGCGAAGCCGCACATCGCATAGAGCATGATCAGGCGCGAGCGCGGCTCGAGCGCCTCGGGCGGCAGCTTCGACAGCTCGACATAGGCGATGAACTCGTTGAGGATGGTCTTGATCCCCATGAGGGAGCCGGCGGTCAGCGCATCCTTCCACGGAATGCCGATGAGCCAGCAGATCGGCGCCATCGCCAGCCCGAGGCCGCGCTGCAGCGAGATCGGCGCGCCGCCGAGCGCAGGCAGGAGACCCAGTATGGCATTGGTGAGATGGACGAGCGCCACCAGCACGATCAGCATGACGCAGATGGTGAGCAGCAGCTCGAGCCCCGCCGCCGCTCCGCGCACGATCGCATCCATGGTGCTGGAAGCGGCGCTTGCCATTGGAGGCAATTTGCCGCCGGTGCGCTGGCCGCTCGGATCGGGAACCATGATCAGACTGATCAGGATGGCGGCGGGGGCGTCCAGGACCGAGGCCACGACCAGATGGGCGGGGGCGTTGGGAATGACCGGCCCCAGCATGGTGGCGTAGATCACCAGCACGGTGCCGGCGATGCAGGCCATGCCGGCGGTCATCACGATGAAGAGCTCCGCGCGGGTGAGGGTGACCAGATAGGGGCGGATGAACAGCGGCGCCTCGATCATGCCGAGGAAAATATTGGCCGCGGTCGACAGCCCGACGGCGCCGCCGACCCCGAGCGTGCGCTCCAGCAGCCAGGACAGCCCGCGCACGATCGGCGGCAGGATGCGCCAGTAGAACAGGAGCGAGGTCAGCACGCTCATCACCAGCACCACCGGGAGTGCCTGAAAGGCGAGGCTGAACTCGGCGCCCGGGACCTTCAGCTCGAACGGCAGCGGCCCGCCCCCGACATAGCCGAACACGAAGGAGGTGCCGGCCTTGGTGGCGTCGGCGATGGCATCGATCGCATGATTGATCGCGGAAAATCCCGCCGTCACCTCGGGCACCTTGAGGAACAGCGCGGCGGTCGCGAAGGTGACGGCAAGGCCGACCGCCGCCTGCCGCCAGGAGACCGCGCGCCGGTTCTCGCTCAAGACCCAGGCGATCGCCAGCAAGCCGGCCATGCCAAATGCCGATTGCAGTTCCTCCATGCCCCATGCCCCCATTTCTCAGGCCCCGCGGCAAGCTGCCGGCGCGGCGCATGATAGTGTAAAAATGAGGGCCGCCGCCATGCCGCGCATTCGCAGCTGACCGAATCCGGGAGGAGACGAGACCCCCACCCGGCGCCTTCGGCGCCACCCTCCCCCTTTCAGGGGGAGGGATTCGGCGCCGCTACGCCAAACAACGAAATCCAAACGCGATAGCCCTGGCCTTCAGGGGGATGTGGCTTCGGTGCCTTCGCGTGGGCGGCTTTTCCTGAAAATGCGCTATCCGCGCCCCACGAACGGCATCAGGTTGGCCATCACGGTCATGAACAGCACATTGGTGTCGAGCGGCAGGCCCACCATGTAGACCACCGCCC
>DATBBO010000217.1:0-6167 GCA_036270995.1 Dongiaceae bacterium
CAGTCTGATCGCCCTGTTGCGCCGGTCCTATGAGAGGTCGAAGCGAGGCGTGGCCGCTTCCTAGAACATCGCTCTAGGAGTTCTCGGGCTGAGCTGTCGCGGCGGAGATCCCTTCATCGCCGCTCTTGGCCTGCGCCGAGAGGGTGGTGCGAATGAAGAGCGCGCCGAGAAGGGCTGCGCCGAGGGCGAATCCCGTCCCCACGAGGAAGGCGAGGTGATAGCCGGCGGTGAGTGCCTCGCGCGAGGAAAGGCCGGCTGCCAGACGATCTTCGGTCCGGGCCCCTGCCAGGCTGGCGAGCACCGCCAGCCCCAGCGCACCACCCATCATGAAGGCCGTGTTGACGATCCCCGAGGCGAGGCCGGATTCGCTCTGTTCGACATCGTTCATGGCCGCGAGCAATACCGGGTTGAAGGCCATGCCGGCGCCGATCCCCAGCAGGACCATGCTCGGCAGCACATCGAGGATGAAGCGTCCATCGACCGGCGCCCGCGCGAACAGCATCAGTCCGAGAGCGGCCAGGAGCAAGCCCGCCGCCATGGGCCGGCGGATACCGAAGCGCATGACAAGCTTGGCGGAGAGGCCGAGGGAGAAGGCTCCCATGATCAAATTGGCCGGCAGGAAGGCGAGGCCGACCTGCATCGGGCTGTAGTCCAGCACCTGCTGCAGATAGAGGGCCGAGAGGAAGAACCAGGCGAACATAGCCGCGGCCCAGAGGATGCCGACGAGATTGGCGGTCGCAAGGTTCCGCAGCCGGAAGAGGCCGAGCGGCATGAGCGGCGCCTCGACCCGGGATTCGATGACGAGGAACAGCACCAGCAGCGCTGCGGCGGCAAGCAGCAAGCCGAGGGTCGCCGTCGAGATCCAGCCTTGGGCATTGGCGTTGACGATGGCGTAGACCGCCAGCATCAGCGAGACGGTCACCGAGACCGCGCCCGCCACATCGAGGCGCACGGCCGGCGCCCGATTTCGGCTGGCCGGCACCAGCGCCAGGCAGAGCACGAAGACGAGCAGACCGATCGGCAGATTCACGAGGAAGATCCAATGCCAGTCGAGGGTGTCGGTGAGGACCCCGCCCAGCAGCACGCCGATCGCCCCGCCGCCCGCCATGACGAAGCCGAAGACGCCCATGGCCTTCACCCGCTCGGCCGGCTCGGTGAACAGGTTCATGATGAGCGACAGCGCGACCGCCGAGACGACGGCGCCGCCGATGCCCTGCACCGCACGGGCGGCGACGAGCAGGGTCTGTGTTTCCGCCAATCCGCAGCCGAGCGAGGCAAGCGTGAAGAAGACGACCCCGGAGAGGAACAGCCGGCGATGGCCGTAGAGATCGCCGAGGCGCCCACCCAGCAGCAGAAAGCCGCCGAAAGTCAGCAGATAGGCGTTTACCACCCAGACCAGCGAAGTCTCGGAAAAGCCGAGATTGGCCCGGATCGAAGGCAGGGCGACGTTTACGATCGTCGAATCGAGGACGATCATCAGGTCGCCGAGACACAGCACGATAAGCGCCAGCCAGCGCCGCCGACTATCGAGGGTCTGGGTCATGCGCGCGTACTCTACGGAAAGAGGCACCCAAGCGCGAGGGCGGGACGCGTGATCACGCCCCGCCCCGCCTGCTTGCTCCTAGAGTGGTCCGAGTGAGCAGGCGTCAAGCCGCCACATAAACCATCCAGGACACGCCGAAGCGGTCGGCGAGCATGCCGAAGGCCGGCGAGAAGAAGGTCTTGGTCAGCGGCATCTGTACCTGCCCGCCTTCGCCGAGGGCCGCGAAAAGCTTCGCCGCCTCGGCCTCGTTCGCCGCGGTCAGCGAGAGCGCAAAGCCCTGGAAGTTCGGCTGGCCCATGCAGCGTCCATCGGAGCCCAACACGGTCGAATCGCCGATCTTCAGGCTCATATGCATGACCTTGTTGGCGTTGGGGCTGTCGGGCGGGCTCATGCTCGGGTCCGGGCTGTCCTTGAAATGCATGAGCATCGTCACCTCGGCACCGAGGGTCTTGCGGTAGAAGGCGACCGCCTCCTCGGCGCGGCCGTCGAAAAACAGATAGGGCTGGACCAGCATCGCCTCTTCTCCTTGATCATGACAGTTTTGTTGTAAGCCGGCGCAGAATTGTGTACACCGTCCACAAGCCTATATCAAAGAAAATGGACGCTGTCCACATCCGGGGATGAAAAAGAGGACGCAAGCCGCGCCCAGGGCCCGCAGCACGTATCGCCACGGCGATCTCAGGCGGGCCCTCCTGACGGCCGGGATCGAGCTGGCCCGCGGCGGCGGGCCCGATGCCGTGGTGCTGCGCGAGGCGACCCGGCGCGCCGGGGTCGTCCCGAACGCCGCCTATCGCCATTTCGCCGGGCGCTCGGCGCTGCTAGCCGCCGTCCGCGCCGCAGCACTCTCCATGCTGGCCGTGGCGATGGAGGCAGAGCTCGCCAAGCTCGACCCTCGCCGGCCCCCCGCTGATTTCGCCCGCGCGAGCTTGCGCGCGGTGGGAAGCGCCTATCTGCGCTTCGCCCAGACGGAGACCGGGCTCTTCCGCACCGCTTTCTCGGCCCCGGAGGAGAGCGAGATCACCGACGACCCGGCCAAAGCGGGCCATACGGGCCGCAATCCCTTCCAGCTCCTGAGCGATGCGCTCGACCGGCTGATGGCCGCCGGCCTGCTGCCGCCCGCCCGGCGCCCGGACGCCGAATACCTCGCCTGGTCGACCGTGCATGGCCTCGCCATGCTCTTCATCGAAGGCCCCCTCAACCGCATGCCCGCTGCCCAGCGCCGCGAGATCGAGCAGCGCCTGCTGAAGATGGTCGAGGAAGGGCTTTAGCGTGAGGCCGACGCATCCCGGTTGACAGTCGCGCGACTGCGCATTCCATTGCTGGCCTTCACTGCTGCAAAGGCACCTCGCTGATGGCGTCTCCCCTGCCCGCCTCCGTCGACGATACCCTGGCGCTGCTGGCCCGCGGCCGCTATGTCGCCGATCGAAGCCTCGCGACTGCTCTTTTCCTGGCTCTCAAGCTGCGCCGGCCGCTGTTCCTTGAGGGCGAGGCTGGCGTCGGCAAGACGGAGATCGCAAAGGTGCTCTCCGAGACCCTCGGGCGGCGGCTGGTCCGGCTGCAATGCTATGAGGGCCTCGACGTCGCCTCGGCGGTCTACGAGTGGAACTATTCCCGCCAGATGGTGGAGATCCGCCTCGCCGAGGCGGCGGGCGACCGCAGCCGCGAGAGCCTGGGCAGCGACATCTATTCGGAGCGCTTCCTGATCCGCCGCCCCCTGCTCCAGGCGCTGGAGTCCGATGCCGCCGGCTCGCCGGTGCTGCTCATCGACGAGCTCGACCGCACCGACGAGCCCTTCGAGGCCTACCTCCTGGAAGTGCTCTCGGATTTCCAGATCACGATCCCCGAGCTCGGCAGCATCAAGGCAACCGAGCCGCCGCTGGTGGTCATCACCTCGAACCGAACGCGCGAGATCCACGACGCCCTCAAGCGCCGCTGCTTCTATTACTGGGTCGACTATCCCGATGCCGCACGCGAGCTCGAGATCCTGAGGGTCAAGGTGCCGGGAGCGGGCGCGGAGTTCAGCCGCCAGATCGTCGGCTTCGTCCAGAAGCTGCGCAAGGTGGAGCTCTTCAAGCTGCCGGGCATCGCCGAGACCATCGACTGGACCGAGGCGCTGATCCAGCTCGACCAGGTCGCCCTCGATCCCAAGGCAGTCGACGATACGCTGGGCGTGCTGCTGAAATATCAGGACGACATCGCCCGCATCCGCGGCAGCGAGGCGGCCGGCCTGCTACAGCAAGTGAAGAACGAGCTCGCCGCGGAGAAGCGGGCGTGAAGGTGCTCTCTTTGACCGTCATCTCGGCGAAAGCCGGGAAGGTCTGCCTCTAGCCATGCCCGGCCGTCTACTCGAGAACCTTATGTTCTTCGCCCGCACGCTCAGGGCCGCGGGGCTGCCGATCGGGCCAGGGCGGGTGATCGAGGCGCTGCGCGCTGTCGAGACCGTGGGTATCGGCCGGCGGGAGGATTTCTACTGGACGCTGCATTCGGTCTTCGTCAACCGCCAGGACCAGCGGCCGATCTTCGACCAGGCCTTCCACGTCTTCTGGCGCAACCCCCAGCTGCTCGAGCGCATGATGGCCATGCTGCTGCCCAGCATCGGCGCCCCGGACGACGCGAACAGGGGCGAGGAGATCAGCCGGCGCCTGGCCGAGGCCCTCAAGGCCGAACGCGGCGATGGGGAGGAAGGCGCGGCGCCGGAAGAGGAAGAGCTCGAGATCGACGCCGCCATGACCTATTCCGCCCGGGAGCTGCTGCAGCGGGCGGATTTCGAGAAGATGTCGGTCGCGGAGCTGGAGCAGGCCAAGCGCCTCATCGCCCGCATGACTTTGCCCATCATGGATCTGCCCACCCGGCGCTTCGCCCCCGATCCTCATGGGCGGCGGATCGACATGCGTGCGACACTGCGCGCCGCGCTGCGCTCCGGCGGGCTGCCGGCGCTGCGCCGACGCAACCCCCGGCGGCGCCATCCGCCGCTGGTCATCATCTGCGATATCAGCGGCTCGATGAGCCGCTACTCGCGCATCGTGCTGCATTTCATGCATGCGGTGACCAATGACCGCGACCGGGTCTTCGCCTTCCTTTTCGGCACGCGGCTCACCAACATCACCCGGCTTCTGCGCCATCGCGACGTGGATATCGCCCTCGACCGGGTGGCCAGAAGCGTGGAGGACTGGTCCGGCGGCACGCGCATCGGCCATTGCCTGACGGAGTTCAACGCCAAATGGTCGCGGCGCGTGCTGGGCCAGGGGGCCATTGTCCTCTTCATCAGCGATGGGCTGGACCGCGATATCGGCGAGGGGCTGGAGCGAGAGATGGAGCGGCTGCATAAATCCTGTCGACGCCTCATCTGGCTGAACCCGCTCTTGCGCTACGACGCCTATGAGCCAAAATCCATGGGCGCGCGGGCGATCATGCCCCATATCGATGACTTCCGGCCGGTGCACAATCTGGAGAGCCTCGCCGATCTCGGCAGTGTGCTCACCGCCCCCGGCCGGCGGCGGATGGAAGGAGTAAGCCGATGGCTGGAACAGCGGTCCCCCTAGACGAGAACATCCTGGAGCAGGCGGTCGCGTGGCGGCGTGAGGGCCGGGGCGTGGCGGTGGCGACGGTGGTAGACACCTGGGGCTCCTCCCCCCGGCCGGTGGGCAGCCAGCTTGCCGTCGATGCCGATGGCGAGATGATCGGATCGGTCTCCGGCGGCTGCATCGAAGGCGCGGTGGTGCGCGAGGCGCAGGGGGTGATCGCCGGCGGACCGCCGCGGCTGCTCGATTTCGGCATCACCAACGAGCAGGCCTGGGATGTCGGGCTCGCCTGCGGCGGCAAGCTGCAGATCTGGCTCGAAGCCGTGGAATGAAGCGCGCTTTGCTCGAGCGGCTCCTGGCCGAGCGCACCGCCAAGCATCCGGTGGCGCTGGTGACGGAGATTCCCGGCGGCGTACAGGCCCTGGTGAGCGAGGCCAGCACCGAGGGCGAGCTTTCGCTCGACGAGGCGGCCCTGGCGGAGATCCGTCCCATGCTGCGCCGGGACAAGAGCGGAATGATCGAAGTCGGGAGCCGCCGGCTCTTCGTCCAGAGCAACAGCCCGCCGCCGCGGCTCCTGATCGTCGGCGCCGTTCACATCGCTCAGGCATTGGCCCCGATGGCCTCGCTGGCCGGCTACGGGGTCACGGTCATCGATCCGCGCCGGGCCTTTGCCACCGACAGCCGCTTTCCCGGCATCGAGATGCGGGGCGAGTGGCCGGACGAGGCCATGGCCGGGCTCGCCCCCGACCGGCGCACCGCCGTGGTCACGCTGACCCATGATCCGAAGCTGGACGATCCCGCCCTGCAGACGGCGCTGCGCTCGCCGGCCTTCTATATCGGTGCGCTGGGGAGCAAGAAGACCCATGCCGCCCGCCAGGGGCGCCTTGCCCGCGCCGGCTTCTCGCCCGAGGAGATCGCCCGGATCAATGGGCCCGTAGGCCTCTCGATCGGGGCTCTGTCGCCGGCGGAGATCGCCGTCTCCATCCTGGCCCAGATCACCGCGGTCCGGCGCGCCGCCGCATGATCTTCGCCGAGATGCCCCTGACCGAGGCGGAAGGCGCCCTTCTCGCTCATAGCGTGAAGATCAAGGGTGGCGCCTTCCG
>DATBBO010000218.1:0-3051 GCA_036270995.1 Dongiaceae bacterium
GAAGATGTTGAGGATGCGCGCGTCGCAGAGGACGCGGCTGATCGCGTATTCCTCGGCATAACCGTTGCCGCCGTGGACCTGAAGCGCGTTGTCGGCGTTGGCCCAGGCGACGCGGGCGGCCAGGAGCTTGGCCTGGCCGGCCTCGATGTCGCAGCGCTTGTCGGAATCCTTCTGTCGGGCGGCGTGATAGGTGAGCTGGCGGGCGATCATGGTCTCCACCGCCATCCAGGCGAGCTTGCCGTAGACCCGGGGGAAGTCGTAGATCGGCTTGCCGAACTGGACCCGGCCCCGGGCATAGGCAAGGCCCAGCTCGAGGGCCTCCTGCGCGACGCCCGTCGCCCGCGCGGCGGTCTGGATGCGGGCGGATTCGAAAGTCGCCATGAGCTGCTTGAAGCCTTCGCCCTCGGCCTCGCCCAGCAGGCTCTCGGCCTTGACCTCGAAGCCGTCGAAGGCGAGCTCGTACTCCTTCATGCCGCGATAGCCCAGCACCCGGATCTCACCACCGGTCATGCCCGGGGCGGGGAAGGGGTTCTCCGCCGTGCCGCGGGGCTTCTCGGCGATGAACATGGAAAGGCCGCGATAGCCCGGTTCCTTCGGATCGGTGCGGGCCAGCAGGGTCATCATGTCGCTGCGCGCCGCATGGGTGATCCAGGTCTTGTTGCCCGTGATGCGATAGACATCGCCGGCGCGCTCGGCCCGGGTCTTCAGGCTGCCGAGATCGGAGCCGGTGCCGGGCTCGGTGAAGACGGCGGTCGGCAGGATGCGGCCCGCGGCCAGATCCGGGAGCCAGCGTTGCTTCTGCGCCTCGGTGCCGCCTAGGCGGATGAGCTCGGCGGCGATCTCCGAGCGGGTGCCGAGCGAGCCCAGGCCGATATAGCCGCGGGAAAGCTCCTCCGTTACCACGCACATGGCAAGCTTGCCGAGGCCGAGCCCGCCATAGGCTTCGGGAATGGTGAGCCCGAAGACGCCAAGCCCGGCCAGCTCCTCCACTACCGCGATCGGGATGAGGGCATCCTCGCGATGCCAGCGATGCGCATCCTCGCGACGGGCGTCGGCGAAGCGATGGAACTGATCGCGCATGAGGGCGAGGGACTCGTCCTCCAGCGCGCTTTCGCCGAAATGGCCCTCGGCCATGAGTGCGGCAATGCGCCGGCGCGTCGGATCCTTGTTGCCCTCGCGCATGAGGCGGGCGACCGCCGCATTGGCCGCGAAATCCGCCGCTTCCTGCTCGATGCCGAGATCGGCGGGTCGCGCGATCTCGCCCTGGCTCATGGCGAGGCCGCCGGCCATCTGCGCCAGATACTCGCCGAAGGCGGCCTGCAGGATCAGCTGCTCGATCTCGCCGATGCCGCCCGCCGCCTGCAGCCGCTCGGCCCAGGCCAGCATCTGGCCGAGCCCCGCCGCGTAGGTGGAATACCAGGCAAGGCCGTGCGCGGCGAACTGCTCGCGCTCGAGCGCGTCGGCTTTGCCGCCCTGGGTCAGCGCCGCCACCGCCTGGCGCGCGCGTTCGACCAGGGTCTCGGCCGCAGCCTGCGCCCGGTGGGCGAGGGGGAGGAGATCAGGAGAGTCGATCATCGGGGGGTTCAGGTCCGGTTTCTTCTTGGTCGTCACCCCGGCGAAATCCCCGGATCAAGTCCGGGGAGGGGTCCAGGGCAACAAGCTCGCTCCTGCAATCCTGGATCACGGCTTTCGCCAGGATGACGGATGAACTAGCGAGGACAGACGCTAAGCGTCGATCGCGTCCTCCAGGCTGCGCATGCCCGGGCGCCGCGCCTGGACCAGCACCGCCATGTTCCCGGGCTTGTGCTGGTTCTTCCACATCTTGGTATGGGCCTTCGGGATATCGGCCCAGTCGAACACCTCACTCATGCAGGGATCGATGCGCCGCTCGATGACGAGCTGATTGGCTTGGCTCGCCTGGAGCAGATTGGCGAAATGGCTGCCCTGAATGCGCTTCTGGCGCATCCAGACGAAGCGGGCATCGAAGGTCAGATTGTAGCCGGTCGTGCCCGCACAGAAGACCACCATGCCGCCGCGCTTGACCACGAAGCAGGAGACCGGGAAGGTCTGCTCGCCCGGATGCTCGAAGACGAAGTCGACGTCATTGCCTTTGCCGGTGATGCCCCAGATCGCCTTGCCGAACTCGCGCACCTTCTTCATGTACTCGTTGTAGCCGGCGACGTCGTCGACATCGGGCAGCGGGCCCCAGCAATCGAAGCTGCTGCGATTGATGACGCCCTTGGCGCCGAGCTGCATGACGAAATCGGCTTTGCTGTCGTCGGAGATGACGCCGATCGCATTGGCGCCGGCCGTCGCGATCAGCTGAACCGCCATGGAGCCGATGCCCCCCGAGGCACCCCAGACCAGCACATTGTGGCCGGGCCTGAGGATATGCGGGCGATGGCCGAAGAGCATGCGGTAGGCGGTGGCGAGTGTCAGGGTGTAGCAGCCGCTCTCCTCCCAGCTCAGGTGGCGCGGGCGCGGCATGAGCTGCTGCGCCTGCACGGCCGTGAACTGGGCGAAGGAGCCGTCCGGCGTCTCGTAACCCCAGATCCGCTGGGAGGGCGAGAACATGGGATCGCCGCCATTGCACTCCTCGTCATCGCCGTCGGTCTGGTTGCAATGGATGATGACCTCATCGCCCAGCTTCCAGCGCCGCACCTTGTCGCCCACGGCCCAGACGACGCCGGAGGCATCGGAGCCAGCGATGTGATAGGGCGCTTTGTGCACGTCGAAGGGGGAAATGGGCCGGCCGAGACCCGCCCAGACGCCGTTGTAGTTGACGCCTGCGGCCATCACCATGACCAGCACCTGATAGGGGTCCACGGCAGGTGTGGCGACCACCTCGACCTGGAAGGATTCCTCCGGCGGGCCATGGCGCTCGCGCCGGATGGCCCAGGCATACATGCGCGCCGGGACATGGCCTAGAGGTGGAATCTCGCCGATCTCGTACAGATCCTTCTTCACCGGGCCGCTGAAGGGGATGACTTCCGCCGTCTCGCTCATGACCTGTCTCGCATCTGCCGGACTCGCCGCCAACAGAGAACGTTG
>DATBBO010000219.1:0-1767 GCA_036270995.1 Dongiaceae bacterium
TCTCGCCCGCTTCGGGCTCGGGGTCGGCAAGGCCGATACGGAAGTGGGCCAGCTCTCGGGCGGCGAGAAGGCGCGCCTGCTCTTCGCCCTCATGACGCGCGAGGCACCGCATGTCCTGCTTCTCGACGAACCCACCAACCATCTGGATGTGGATGCGCGCGAGGCGCTGGTCCAGGCGCTGAACGAGTACGAGGGCGCCGTCGTGCTGGTGAGCCATGATCCGCATCTGATCGGGCTTTCGGCGGACCGGCTCTGGCTCGTCGCCGAGGGCCGCTGCACGGCGTTCGAAGGCGATCTGGAGGACTACCGGCGCCTGCTCCTGGAGCAACGGCGCGAGCGGGCCCGCGAGGAGCGGGCCGAAGCGACGAACCGCATCGAAAGCACTGCCAACAAGAAGGAGAAGCGCCGTCAGGCCGCCGAAGCCCGGGCCCAGACCGCCCATCTGCGAAAGGCCGCGGCCGCCGCCGAGCAGCGGCTGCGCAAGCTCGAAGAGAAGCGCAAGGCGCTCGAGGCGCGCCTCGCCGATCCGGATGTCTATGGCGGGCCGCCGCGCGCGCTCATGGACCTGCAGCTCCAGTTCGGCGAAATCAAGAAACAGATCGCCGCCGCCGAGGAGGCCTGGCTCGAAGCCGAAGGCGCCCGCGAGGCCGCGGAGGCGGAGTAAGGCTGAGCAGTGTAGCTGGCCGGTTTTCCCTCTCCCGCGCCCCACTTCCCCCTCGTCCCCGCGAGGGGGGAGAGGGTCGGGGCGAAGGGGCCTCGCCGATGGCACACTCGACGAGGTGGGAGAAATAGAATCTACACGCTCGCCTTCTGCTCCCAGGCGCCGGACTCGTTCTGCTGATAATAGCTGAGGGCGTGGCCGGCGGTCTTGTAAGCGGCCCAGCGCCGGCGTGCCGCTGCCACCGCCTGCTCGTCGCCCCCGTCGAAGAGCTCGACGCACATCCGATAGCTGTCGAGTCGGTCGCTCGCAGCACCATCGGCCAGGAACAGCATCTGGGCTCCGTTGGGGTTCTCATCCTTGACCGAGAGCCAGACCGGCTGGTCGGCGGCGAAGCCGTCCTTTGCGGTTCCATGCGGAAGGAAGCCGCGATCGTTGTAGGTCCAGAGATGCGCGGCGAGCGCCTCAACGCGCTCCTCGGAGCCCAGCATGACCACCGCGCGCTCGCCGCGCTCGAGCACGCGCTCGAGCATCTTGGGCAGCGCCGCCTCCAGTCGCGTGCGCTGCAGGTGATAGAAGCGGATCTCGCTCACCGCTCCTCGTAGTGATCGGCGACCAGGCGTTCCAGCAGCCGCACGCCGAAGGCCGTGGCTCCCTTGGGCACCGTCGGCGCGTCCTTGTCCGACCAGGCCATGCCCGCGATGTCGAGATGGGCCCAGGGCGTGTCCTTGATGAAGCGCTGGATGAACTGCGCCGCGGTGATGCTGCCGCCGGTGCGCCCGCCGATGTTCTTCATGTCGGCAGCGTCGCTGTTGATCAGCTTGTCGTAGGCCTCCGCCAGCGGCATGCGCCAGAGGGGCTCGCCCGTCGCCTTGCCCGCGGCCGCCAGGCGCTCGGCCAGGGTGTCGTTGTTGGAAAAGAGTCCGCCATGGACGTTGCCGAGCGCGATGATGATCGCACCGGTCAGCGTGGCCAGATCGACGATGGCCTGCGGTTTGAATTGCTCCTGGCAGTACCAGAGCGCATCGGCGAGAACGAGCCGGCCCTCGGCGTCGGTATTGATGACCTCGATGGTCTGGCCCGACATCGAGGTGACGATGTCGCCGGGG
>DATBBO010000220.1:0-11557 GCA_036270995.1 Dongiaceae bacterium
CGCTCGCCCAGGCTTTCGCTGCCGAAGAGCTCGACCTCGAGGCGATCGGCGCGCATGGCTGCGCAATTGACCACCACGAAGGGCCCGCCGGCGCGCTTGGAGAGCAGATGCAGCAGCCGCGCGGCGACTTCCTTGCCGCAGCCCGCCGGGCCGACGATCAGCACGCGGCTGCCCGTGGGCGCCACGCGCTCGATCTGCTGGCGCGAATGATTGACCGCAGAGGATTGCCCGAGCAGCTCGTATTCCAGGCCCGCCCGGCTGCGCAGCTCTTCGTTTTCGCGCTTGAGGCGGGCCGCCTCGATGGCGCGGTCCATGATGAGCAGCAGGCGGTCGGCTTTGAAGGGTTTCTCCACGAAGTCATAGGCGCCGAGCTTGATCGACTGGACTGCGGTCTCGATATTGCCGTGGCCGCTGATCATGACGACCGGCAGGTTCGGATGCTCGCGCTTGATGACATTCAGGGTCTCGAGCCCGTCGAGGGTGCTTCCCTGCAGCCAGATGTCGAGCACCACCATCGTCGGACGCCGGGCGCGGATTGCCTCGAGCGCGCCGTCGCTATTGGCCGCTTCGCGCGTCTGGTAGCCCTCGTCCTTGAGGATTCCCGAGATGAGCAGACGGATGTCCGCTTCATCGTCGACGATCAGAATGTCACGCGCCATGAGCCTTGAATAACCTCGTTCGAGCACCCGCCGCCGCAATCTGCTCGGTCGCAGCCGACCGATTCACGAAGATCAGCCTGACCGAGGCTCCCCCACCCGGCCGGTCGTCCAATATCAGATTGCCGCCGTGGTCCTCCATGATTTTCTTGACGATAGCGAGGCCGAGACCGGTCCCCTTCGCCCGCGTTGTGACATAAGGCTCGGTGAGGCGGTAGCGCTCGACCTTGGGCAGGCCGCGCCCGTTATCCTCGATCAGGATGAAGGCCTCGCCCTTCTCCATGCCGAGCGTCAGCCAGATCTCGCCAGCCGGCCCGCCGGGCTGATCGCCGAGACGGCCCTCGATCGCATCGGCGGCGTTCTGCAGCAGGTTGGTCAAGGCGCGACCGACCAGCGTGACGTCGCAATCCAGCAGGAGCGGGGTCTGTGGGAGAGTCACGTGATATGCGATCTGGGGATGGGCGCTCTGCTGTAGAAAGAGCGACTGACGGCAGAGCTCGACGATGTTCTCGCGCTGCATTACCGGAGCCGGCATGCGGGCAAAAGCGGAAAACTCGTCCACCATGCGCCCGATGTCACCGACCTGTCGCACGATCGTATCGGTGCAGACCTGGAAGGTCGCCGGATCGTCGACGATCTGCCGCAGATATTTGCGCTTCAGACGTTCGGCCGAGAGCTGGATCGGCGTCAGCGGATTCTTGATCTCATGGGCGATGCGGCGGGCGACGTCGGCCCAGGCCGCTTTGCGCTGGGCACCGAGTAGCTCGGTCACGTCGTCGAAGGTGACGACGAAACGATCGCCCTCGCCCTCCCCGCGGCCGGCGCTGACCCGCAGCAGAAGATTGCGAGTCTGGCCCCCGCGTTCGATGTTGATCTGCGCTTCCACCGGCCGCTGGGGGTCGGCGAGCGCCTCATCCAGGAGATCGGCCATCTCGGGCACGAGGTCCTGGAGCCGCTCGCCCACATGCGCCGTCAGGTCGACGCTGAGCAGCTCGCAGGCCGAGCGGTTGGGAAGCTCGATGCGGCCCTCGCGATCGACGCCGACGACGCCGGCTGAGACACCCGAGAGCACGAGCTCGGTGAAGCGCCGGCGCTGATCGAGCTGGGCATTGGCATCGATCAGCTCGCGCCGCTGGCTCTGGAGCTGGCTCGTCATCCGGTTGAAGGAGCGGCTGAGGTTCCCGACTTCGTCGCCCGGCGGTCCCTCGGCAACCCGGACGGAGAGGTCGCCACTGCGAACCCGCTCCGCCGCATCGGCCAGAAGCCCCATCGGACGGAGGAGATGGGAGGCGAAGACGAGCGCGATCCAGACCGAGGCGAAGAGGATCAGCAGCGCGACAACGACGAAGATGAAGGCGAAGGTGATCTGCACGCCCGAGCGCCGGTGATCGAGATCCTGGTAGGCCGCCGCCGCGCCGGCAGCGTCCTGGACATAGGACAGCACCCGCGGGTCCACCAGCCGTCCTACATAGAGGAAGGTATCGGTGACTGGATCGAGCTGCACCAATGCCCGCACCCGGTCGCCCGTGGGGCTAGGCAGCACCAGGACCTGGCCGCGCCGCGCCTGGTTGAAGGCCCAGTCCGGCAGATCGAGATCATAGGCGAGCAGCAAGTTGACGTCGGCGTTCGCCAGGATCTGGCGCCGGCCGTCGATGATCGCCGCTTCGTCGAGCTGGCGCACCGCCGCGTTGGCCGAGAGGATTTGGTCGAGCTGCTGCTGGCTGAAGCTGAGGAGCCCGCTGTTGCGCAGCCCCGAGGCCATATCGAGGGCGGAATCCCCTAGCCGCTTCTGGTGCTCCTGCAGATAGTTCTGCGCTACGATCTTCGCTCCGTCGACCGCGGTGTTCACGCGCTGGCTGAACCAGGCTTCGATGCCGAAGTTGACGAACAGCGTCGTGAAGATCGCCACGATGATCGTCGGGGTCATGGCGGCGATACCGAAGAGCAGGACCATCCGAGCGTGGAGCCGGGCGCCGGCGAGGCCTCGGCGGCGCTGGATCCAGAGGGTCACCAGCCGGCGGGCGAGAAGGACGCCCAGCAGGAGCAGGACAACCAGATCGATCAGCAGCAGGATGGCTGCCATCCGGTTTCGGCCCTGGGCCTCGCTGAAGCTGCCGGTCAGTACGCTGTAGGTCGTCAGCCCGGAGGCAATGGCGGCCACGAGCAAGGCGATCGCCAGCTTGCGCTCCAGGCCGATCCGGCGCGCCCACTCCACGCGGCGGCGCACGAACTGCCCCGCCCAATCTGCTGAAGTCACAGCCATGACTGATCCGACACCAGAAATCCTGCCAACTGTGGCATGAAAACCACAGCCTAGCTTACGCCGCGGGAGATTTCGATGTCCAGTTCACGGATTTTCTTGCGCAAGGTGTTACGGTTGATGCCGAGGAGCTCCGCCGCCTTGATCTGGTTGCCGCGCGTGGCCTCCAGGGTGATGCCCAGGAGCGGCCGCTCGACCTCCCGGATGATCCGCTCGTAGAGCCCGCTGGAGGGCAGCCCCGGCCGATGGGCCGTGAAATACAGGCGCAGATGCCGCTCCGTCGCCTCGGAGAGGGATTCGTTCCGGGGCTGGCCTTCCTCCCCCGCCAGAGGCGAGGCACCGGCAAGCTCTATATCGATGATCTCGGCGTCGATGACATTCTGGCCATAGAGCACCGCGATCCGGCGCATCAGGTTCTCAAGCTCGCGGACATTGCCCGGCCAGCTGTGCTCGCGCAGGCGCTGCTGGGCGGCTGCATCCAGGGTCTTGGGCGTCTCACCGGGCGGTGCGGCGACCGCCAGGAAATGGCGCGCCAGCTCGACAATATCCTCGCTGCGCTCGCGCAATGCCGGAAGGCGGATCGGCACGACGTTCAGGCGATAGAACAAGTCCTCGCGAAACTGGCCCTGGCGGATCGCCTGACGCAGGTCGCGATGGGTGGCGGCGATGATGCGCACATCCGCCTTGATGGGGATCCGCCCGCCGACGGTGGTGAACTCGCCCTGCTGAAGCACGCGCAGGAGACGGGTCTGGGCATCCAGCGGCATGTCACCGATTTCGTCCAGGAAGAGCGTGCCGCTCGCAGCCTGCTCGAAACGCCCCACACCACGCGCCACGGCCCCTGTGAAGGCGCCCTTTTCATGGCCGAAGAGCTCGCTCTCGATCAGCTCACGGGGGATCGCCGCCATGTTCACGGCAACGAAGGGGCCGCGCCGGCGCTTGCCGTAGTCATGCAAGGCGCGGGCGGCCAGCTCCTTGCCCGTGCCGGATTCGCCGAAGATCATCACCGTCAGGTCGGTCGCCATCAATCGGGCCATGACGCGATAGATGTTCTGCATGGCAGGCGACCGGCCGATGAGCGGCAGGGTTTCGGCGAGTGCTGCCGGCTCCGTGGGCTCCGCCGGTTCGGCGCGACTCAGCGCGCGCTGCACCAAGCCGATCAGCTCGTTGAGGTCGAAGGGCTTCGCGAGATAGTCGAAGGCGCCGCGTTCAGCCGCGCGCACCGCCGTAAGCAGCGTGTTCTTGGCGCTCATGGCGATGATGCGCAGGTCCGGCCGGCGCTTGCGGATACTGGGGATGAGGTCGAGCCCATTGCCGTCGGGCATGACGACGTCGGTGATGACGAGGTCCCCTTCCCCATTGCCGATCCATTGCCAGAGGGTCGCGGCCTTGTCGGTGCTGCGAACCTGATAGCCCAATCGGCCGAGGGCCTGATCCAGGACGACGCGGATCGCGCGGTCGTCGTCGGCGACCAGTATGGTGGCTTCGCTCATACCTGCTCCTCCTCCGCGGCTTTCGGCAGGAGTACGCGGAACTGCGTGCGCCGCGGCTCGCTCGCAAGCTCGATGAGCCCACCGTGATCGGCCACCAGCTTCGCCACCAAAGCGAGGCCGAGGCCTTTGCCGCCCGGCTTGCCCGAGGCGAAGGGATCGAACAGGCAATGGCGCAGGGCATCGGGTATGCCCGAGCCATTGTCCTGCACCGTGATCATCAGCGGGAGATAGCGGCGGCCGCCATCGGGCTCCGACAGCTTGAGGCCAACCTGGTAACGGGTCGAAAGGGTGATCACACCGCTCCCCTCCTCCGTCGCTTCGGCAGCGTTCTTCACCAGATTGAGGAACAGCTGCACCAGCAAATCGCGGCTGCCCAGGACCGGCGGGAGAGAGGGATCGTAGTCGCAGACGAACCGCCTGCGCCACCCGAAGCCCGCCTCGGCGATCTTGCGGACATGGTCCAGCACCCGGTGAATATTGACGGGACCGAACTCGATGGGGCGCTCATCGGTGAAGCTCTCCATGCGGTCCACCAGCGCCACCACACGGTCCACTTCCTCGCAGATGAGATGGGTCAGGCTGCGACCTGCCTCGTCAAGCCCGGGCTCCAGAAGCTGCGCTGCGCCGCGCACACCGGAGAGCGGATTCTTCACCTCATGGGCGAGCACGGCAGCCAGCGTTCCCATGGCTCGGGTGGCCCCTCGACGCGTCAGTGCCTCGTCCAGGCGGCCGGTGAAGGAGCGCTCCTGCAGGGTGAGCGACAGCCAGGCTTCCCGATCCGGGATCGGCGCCACATCCACCGCGATCAGCCGGCGTCCCAGGGCGGGCGCCTCGATTGCCATCTCCCGATCGGCGACGCTGGTGCCCTCGAGGCGGGCCTGAGCCAGGAGAGTGAACAACGGCGAATCCGCAGGAAAGATGTCGACGAGCAGGCGCCCCAGAGGTGCCAGGCCCAGAAACTGAGCCGCCGCCGCATTGGCGAAACGGATCCGGTTCTCGCCATCCAGCGCCAGCACCGGCAGCGGCAGGGACTGCAGCAATTGATTGCCATCCACCACCGCCAGCGGCGGAAACACCAGCGCTGGAGCGGTCGCGGACATCAGGCGGCCATCCGTTCGAGCAGGGGGCGGTAGAAATCGTCGATGGCCGCCTTCGCCACGACGGGATCATCGATGCGGTTGAAGCCGGCGCGGAACTCCGCCGAGCCGGGCAGCCCCTTGCTGTACCAGCCCACATGCTTGCGCGCGATGCGAAGCCCGCTGGCGATGCCGTAGTGGCTCAGCATCGAATCGTAATGCGCGCGGATGGTCGCGTGCTGCACGGCGACCGAGGGATCGGGCAGGACGTCGCCCTTGCGCAGGAAATGCATGACCTGGCGCAGGAACCAGGGCCGGCCATAGCTGCCGCGCCCGATCATCACGCCATCCGCCCCGGACTCCGCCAGCGCGCGCCGCACACCCGCCAGATCGACGATGTCGCCGTTGACGACGACGGGAAGGGCCACGGCCGCTTTCACCTCGCGCACGAACGCCCAATCGGCGCTCCCCTCATAAAATTGACAGCGCGTGCGGCCATGGACCGTGATCATCTTGATGCCGCAGTCCTGGGCGATGCGGGCAAGGCGTGGGGCATTGCGATTGGCATGGTCCCAGCCGGTGCGCATCTTGAGCGTGACCGGTAGAGCGACGGCCTTCACCGTCGCCTCCAGGATCCGCGCCGCATGCACCTCGTCGCGCATTAGCGAAGAGCCGGCATGGCCGTTCACGACCTTTTTCACCGGGCAGCCGAAATTGATGTCGATGAGGGCAGCGCCGCGATCCTCATTCAGCTTCGCCGCCTCTGCCATCATGGCCGGCTCGCAGCCCGCAAGCTGGACCGCCATCGGAAGCTCTTCCGGGCAGGTCTCGGCCATTAGCAGGGATTTGCGCGACTCGCGGATGAGCGCCTGGCTGGCAATCATTTCCGACACGACGAGCCCCGCCCCGTTCTGCTTCACCAGACTGCGGAAGGGCAGATCGGTCACCCCCGACATGGGGGCAAGAATGACCGGATCCTCGAGTCGGATAGGTCCGATGACAATGCTCATTTTATAGGCAAAAACCAGTGGTGCCCAAGTGATGAGCAATTTTACTCCGGCTCTGCTGCGGTGCAATAGGAAACTACGCTGGCGCTACGCCCTTGGCATGGGCTGCGGCCTGGGCTGCCGCCAGCGCATCATTGGCTCCATGAAGATCGTTGGCGACCCTATCGAGGCTTTGGCGCGGCCTGAAGCCCGATCTATTCAGGGTCGCGTAGCGCGACTGGGTCGCGCGGGCAAAGACGAAGGCCGAGTTCGCCGCCTGAAGGCGGCCTGGGCCACAGTCACGGCATGCTGATCAGCGATGATCTGAGCTTTGGCCTCTTTGATTTCCGCGCCCCATGCTTCTCCGCTGATTCAGCCGGTCGGCCTAGGATAGCAGAACGTCCTTCACGAATTTGACTCCGGGATAGGCCAGGGTGAGCAGTAGATAGGCGGCGAGGACGAATCGCGACGCCCGCCGGCCCCTGAGGCCCGTACTCCAATTGAGCCAGAGCAGCACGCCGATGACGACGAAGGCGAGCAGCGAGAAGAGGGTCTTGTGATCGAGAACCAGCAGGCGTCCCGACATGAGATATTGGGTCGCCATGCCGCTTAGCACGCCCACGCCCAGCACCACCTCGGCGGCGGCGAGCAGCGAGGTGAACAGCCGCTCGCCCTCGGCCACAGCCGGCAGCGCCTGGAGCAGCGAGCTGCTCCGCTTCTGCTTCAGGGCCCGCTCCTGGAGCAGCACCGCGATTCCCGCCACGGCAGCCACGGTGGCAAGCCCATATGTGGCGATCGAGACGACGATGTGCAGGTCGAGCCAGGCAGCCGAGTTCACCGGCGGCAGATGTTCCCTTGGCACGGCCTCGAAGATCGCACCGGCGATCCCCATGACCATCGCATATATGGCAAGCAGCGGCAGGAGCCGCCAGGCGGTCTCGTTGAGGACGGCAACCAGGGCGAAGAGGATCATCGCCGCCGCTACGCTGACCCATAGCGCGCCGGAAAGGCTGGGCAGCCAGCCGCCCGCATTCTGCACCGCCACCAGCAGCGTCGGGCCCACCACGGCGAGCGCAAGCGTGATCCAGAGGAGGGGATCGCGTCGCGGGCGCGCGCGCAATAGCAGCAGGCTCGCCGGCAGCAGCGACAGTATGGCGACAATCTGGAGCAGCATGGGCGAAGCGCTACAGAGAAAAAGCCCGCTTGGCAAGCCTTGGTCCGGAGCACTACGCTCGCCTCCATGCCTGCATCTGGATCCTTCCCGCCGACATGCCGTCCGTCGAAACCGCGGCCCTGATCGTGGCCGCCGGCCGGGGCTATCGCCTGGGGGGCGCCCTGCCGAAGCAATATCTACCGCTCGCCGGCCGTCCTGTTTTGCGCTACAGCCTTGAGACCTTCGCCCGGCACCCCGCCATCGATGCGGTGCGCGTCGTCATCCATCGCGACGATCTCGAGCTCTATGAGCGGGCCGCCCACGGCCTCGATCTCCTGTCCCCGGTCGAAGGCGGTGCCACACGCCAGGACTCGGTGCGTCTCGGCTTGGAAAGCCTCGGCGAGGTGAAGCCGGCGCGGGTCCTGATCCATGACGCAGCGCGGCCCTTCGCCGATGCCGGCCTCATCCAGCGCATGGTTGATGCGCTGGCCGCAACACCCGGCGCTATCCCCGCCCTCCCCGTCGCCGATACCATCAAACGCGGGGTCGAGGGTCTGATCGTGGAAACGGTGGATCGCCATGCCCTCTGGCGCGCCCAGACCCCACAGGCCTTCCGCTACAGTGAGATCCTGGCTGCCCACCGCTCGGCCGCCGGGCAGGAGCTGACCGACGATGCGGCAGTCGCGGAGGCGGCAGGACTTGCCGTGGGCCTCGTGCAAGGGGCGGAGGAGAACTTCAAGGTGACGACGGAGGCCGATCTCAGCCGGGCCGAGCGTCTGCTGGCGCCCGCCGCCGACATACGCTGCGGCAATGGCTATGACGTGCATCGCTTCGGGCCCGGCAGCCAGGTCATGCTCTGCGGCATCGCGGTTCCCCACGACCAGGGGCTCGAAGGGCATTCGGACGCCGATGTCGGCCTTCATGCTCTGACCGATGCGATTCTGGGTGCCATCGGTGCAGGGGATATCGGCCAGCACTTCCCGCCCAGCGACCCGCGCTGGCGCGGCGCGGATTCGAGCCGCTTCCTCGCCCATGCCGCGAGCCTGCTGGCCGAGCGCGGCGGGCGCCTGCTTTCCCTCGACGTGACCCTCATATGCGAGCGGCCCAAGGTGGGCCCGCATCGCGCCGCCATGGTGGCGCGCATCGCCGAGATCCTGGGGCTCGAGCCCTCGCGGGTCAGCGTCAAGGCGACCACAACCGAGGGTCTCGGCTTCACGGGCCGGCGCGAGGGTATCGCTGCCCAGGCCACGGCGACCGTTGCCCTGTGACGGGGTTGTTAACGGTGATCCTGTAGCAAGGAACGAGCCATGAGCGATCCCAGCGCCCTGCTCGACCGCTATCGGAAGGCGGGTCGCCGTCTGGCGACAGCCGAATCCTGCACCGGTGGCATGGTGGCCGCTCGTCTCACGGATATCGCCGGCTCTTCGGACGTGGTGGAGCGCGGCTTTGTGACCTACTCGAACGAGGCGAAGATCGAATTGCTCGGCGTGTCCGCCGAGCTGCTCCAGCATTACGGCGCCGTCAGCGCTCAGGTCGCCCGCGCCATGGCGGATGGGGCCTTGGCGCATTCCCGCGCCGATATCGCCATTTCCATTACCGGCATCGCCGGCCCCGGCGGGGCGGTGCCGGGCAAGCCCGTGGGACTAGTCTATCTGGCACTGGCCGCCAAGGGCCGCGATACGCGGGTTGAGCGCCAGCATTTCGACGGGGATCGCCAGGCAGTGCGCTCCGCCGCGCTGGAGCGCGCCCTCGAGCTTCTCGAATCCGCCCTCGACTGAGGCGAGGCATGATCGGAAGGATGTGATGGTGGAGAGCCGCTCGCCTCAGGAGGGTCTTCAGCCCCTGGACTCCCTGGTCGTCGACGTACTGACGGACAACGTCAGCGACGACTATGTCACCAAGACCATGTTTGCCGTCTCCGAGTTTGCCAATGTCATCCTGGGCGGCGCCACCGTCCTCTCCGGCGAGACTCTGCTTTCGGCCAATCTGGGCTTCGGCCTCCGGCTCCGCTCGACGCTCGGCAATGCAAGGCATGCCATGCTGTTCGATACCGGTCCGGAAGGTACGACCTTCCTGCGCAACTGCGCCAATCTCGGTATCGGCCTCGGCAATATCGAGGCGATCGCCATCACCCATGGCCATTGGGATCATATGGGCGCCCTGCTCGACGCCATCGATGCCATCGGAAAGGGCCGCGGCCGCCCGACCGTCCACGTCAATCCGGGCATGTTCAACGAGCGGGCGGTGAAGCTCGGCGGCGGGCAGATCGTGCCGGTCGCCAATGTCCCGACGCCGCGCGAGATGGAGGGCCACGGCGCCGAGGTGGTCAACGATTCGGCCGCGCGGCTTCTCCTCGACGGGCATTTCTACTACAGCGGCGAGATCCCCCGCGTCAGCGCCTTCGAGAAGGGCCGCACCGACCATCTCTGCCGGCCCAACAGCCAGTCGCCCTGGCAGCCGGACCCCTACCTCATGGATGAGCGCTTCACGGCGGCGCATATCCGCGGCCGCGGCCTGGTCGTCTTCAGCGCATGCTCCCATGCGGGAATCGTCAATGTCTGCACCGAGGTCCGGCGCCTCTTTCCGGACCTTCCGATTCATGCGGTGATGGGAGGCCTGCATCTGGGCGGCGTCATGGAGCGCCTCATTCCCGAGACGGTCCAAGGCCTGAAGCCGTTCGACATCCGCTACATCATCAGCGGCCATTGCACCGGCTGGCGCGCTCTCCATGCGCTTGCCGACGCTTATGGCGATCGGGTCAGCCAATCCGCCGTGGGCACGACCTACAACTTCGCCGCGGCATGACGGCCCGGCTGCCTGTCACCATCGTCACGGGCTTCCTCGGCAGCGGGAAGACGACGCTGGTAAACCACATGCTCGCGAACCGGGCGGGCCTCAGATTCGCCGTGATGGTCAACGAGTTCGGCGAGATCGGCATCGACAACGAGCTCATCCTCTCGACGGGCGAGGGTCTCCTCGAGCTTACGAATGGCTGCGTCTGCTGCTCCATCAACAATGACCTGGTGGAGGCCGTCGCGCGCGTGCTGGCGCAGCGCGACACCCTCGACCATCTGATGGTCGAGACCACGGGCCTCGCCGACCCCCTGCCCATTGCGCTGACCTTTCTCCGTCCCGAGTTCCGCGACCGGCTTCGGCTGGATTCGATCATCGCCACGGCTGATGCGATCAGCTTCAGTCTCGATCGCTTCGAGAACTCGCCCCTCCGCAACCAGCTCCGCTATGCCGATATCGTCCTGCTCAACAAGGGCGACCTCGCCGGTGAGGAATCCCTCGGCGCCGTCGAGGCGAAGATCCGGAAAGTAAAACCCGAGGCGCGCATCCTCCGCACCCGCTTTTCCCAGGCGCCGCTCGACCTGCTCCTGACTCCGGCCCATCACGCCGACTTGCCCGACCACGATCATCAACATCACCTCGAGAACGACGGATTCGCCTCAGTCTCTTTCGAGAGCGACCGGCCCTTCGATGTCCTTGGGTTTCAGCGCTTTCTCGAGGCCCTGCCGCCCGTTGTATTCCGCGGTAAAGGCATTCTCTGGATCGCTGGGAAGGACGCGCGCTATATCTTCCATCTGGTGGGTGGCCGCTTCACCCTGGATGAAAGCCGATGGGAGGGGCCGCGTCGCAACCGGCTGGTTCTCATCGGCCGGCATCTCAACCGCAACGGGATCCGGGAGCAGCTCGCGCAATGCCTGACGGCACCGCCCGTTGCCGCAGAAGCCGCCGTCTGAGCCATCCGAGCGCGGCTCGTCGGATCTTCGGCCTCGATTTCAGCGGCGCCGCAGATGCGGGCCGGCGCGCTTGGCTTGCCGAAGGTCGCCCCTCCCCCGCGGGTCTCGAGATCCTGAGCTGCGGGCCTATCGCGGAGCTTCCCGGCAGCGCCATCGAGCGGACGAGCGCGCTGGCGGCGCTCCGCGC
>DATBBO010000221.1:0-8502 GCA_036270995.1 Dongiaceae bacterium
GGTCTCCCTTTTCATCGAGCCGGATCGGAGCCAGCTCGACGCGGCCGTGGCCCTCGGCGCCCCGGTGGTCGAGCTCCATACCGGCGCCTATTGCGAGGCGGAGGGAGCAGCGCAGGCCCGCCATCTGAACCGGATCGTCGAAGCGGCGGCCCATGCCGCCGGCACCGGCCTCGAATGCCATGCGGGCCATGGCCTGACCTTCGACAGCGTCGCCCCGGTCGCCGCCATCCCGACCCTGGCCGAGCTCAATATCGGCCATTTCCTCGTGGGCGAGGCGATCTTCGGGGGCCTCGAAAGCGCCATCCGGCGCATGCGCGCGCTCATGGACAAGGCGCGCGCCGCGGCGGCGGGGTAGGGGAATGACGCTGGATGCTGGGAGCATCGCGCCTTCCTTTATCCCCCTCGCCCTCCGGACGGGGGAGAGGATCGGGGTGAGGGGGTGGCTGCTCCAGGGAGCGATTGCTGCTGGTGACCGCGCATCTGCCGATGGAGACCTCTTTCTTCACAATCAGGTGAATCTCACATGGCGCGTACCCCCCTCTCCCCCCCGTCGGGGGGCGAAAAGGAGAACCAGCGCGGGCGAGGGGCACGCATGATCCTGGGGATCGGGAGCGATATCATCGACATACGCCGCATCGAGCGGACGATCGAGCGCTTCGGCGACAAGTTTCTCGACCGGATCTTCACCGAGACCGAGCGGCGGAAGTCCGACCGCCGCGCCAACCGGGCGGCGAGCTATGCCAAGCGTTTCGCCGCCAAGGAAGCCTGCTCCAAGGCTCTGGGCACCGGCTTTGCCGCCGGCGTCTTCTGGCGCGACCTCGGTGTCGTCAACCTGCCTTCGGGCAAGCCGACCATGAAGCTCACGGGCGGGGCGCTGGACCGGCTGCGGGCGATAACCCCTCCGGGAATGCAGGCCCAGATTGACCTGAGCCTTACCGACGACAACCCCCAGGCGCAGGCGATCGTCATCATCTCGGCCGTGCCGCTGCCCTCGGCGGCGCCCTGATTGCCAAATCGCAAGGTCCGCCGGCTTGACAGGTTTGGGCCGGACTGTCTTCATGCCGGCCGCGCCGAACCTTGGCGCGATCTTTTTGGCCCCCCAGTGCGAACCCCGAACGACCCATGCAGCGGATTCCGCAGTCTATGACCCAGAAGACCTCCGGCGGATTCATGGAGACGGCCAAGACCGTCCTCTATGCCGTCATCATCGCCATCGGCATCCGCACCTTCCTGTTCGAGCCCTTCCACATACCCTCGGGCTCCATGATCCCGACCCTGCTCGTAGGCGACTATCTCTTTGTCGAGAAATACGCCTATGGCTACAGCCGGTACTCCTTCCCCTTCGGTCCGAACATCTTTTCCGGCCGGATCTTCGGCAGCGATCCCGGACGCGGCGATGTCGTCGTCTTCAAGCTGCCCAGGGATACCTCGACGGACTACATCAAGCGCATCGTCGGGCTGCCGGGTGACCACATCCAGATGAAGCAGGGGGTGCTCTGGATCAACGGCCAGCCGGTGAAGCGCGAGCGGATCGCCGACTATGTCGACGAGAACGGCAATGTGGTGACCCGCTATATCGAGACCCTGCCCAATGGCGTCTCCCACACGATCCTCGAGCAGCAGGGCGACACCGGCAGCCTCGACAACACCGATGAGTACGTGATCCAGCCCGGCCATTACTTTGCGATGGGCGACAACCGCGACGATTCCCAGGACAGCCGGACCTCCCTGGTCGGCCAGGTGCCGGCGGAGAACCTGGTCGGCCGCGCGGCCATCATCTTCTACTCGACCGACGGCACCGCGGAGTGGTGGGAATTCTGGAAATGGCCCTTCGCCATCCGCTATGGACGGCTGTTCGATCTGATCAAGTGAGCCGCAAGGATTCCGCCTTCCTCGCCGACGCCCTCGGCCATCGCTTCGCCAGACCCGAGCTTCTCGACCAGGCGCTCACCCATCCCAGCGCCACCGGCAATGCGCCCTATGAGCGCCTGGAGTTCCTGGGCGACCGGGTGCTGGGGCTCGTGGTTGCCCATATGCTCTATCGGGCCTTTCCCAAGGAGCCGGAGGGGGCGCTCGCCCGGCGCTACACCGCGCTCGTCCGCAAGGAGGCGCTCGCCCGCATCGCCGAGACCATCGATCTCGGCGCCTGCATGCGCGTCGGGGAAGCGGAGCAGATGGGGCTCGGCCGCCGGAACCTGCTGGCCGATGCCTGCGAGGCGGTGATCGCCGCCCTCTTTCTCGACGGCGGCTACGAGGCGGCGGAGCGCTTCGTCGAGCGCTGGTGGCAGCCGCTGCTGGCCGAGCAGGAAGAGCCGCCGCTGGACGTTAAAACAGCGCTCCAGGAATGGGCCCAGGCCCGCGCTCTGCCGCTGCCGTCCTACCGCCTGATCGGCCGCGAAGGGCCGGCCCATGACCCGCTGTTCGATGTCGAGGTGAGCCTGCCCAACTGGCCGCCCGCCCAAGGGCGCGGCCGTTCCCGCCGCGCGGCGGAGGCGGCGGCGGCCGGGAGCCTGCTGGCGCGCCTCAAAGGCGAGGCCGATGGCTGAGGCAACACGCTGCGGCTTCGTCGCCATCATCGGCGCGCCCAATGCCGGTAAATCGACCCTGCTCAACTGCCTCGTGGGCGCTAAGGTCTCCATCGTCTCACCCAAGGTACAGACCACCCGCCGACGCGTGCTGGGGATTCTGCTGGAAGGGGCGGCGCAGATCATCTTCATCGACACGCCGGGCATCTTCAGCGCCGGTCGACGCCTCGACCGGGCCATGGTCCGCTCGGCCTGGCAGGGCGCGGAGGAGGCGGATCTCATCCTCATGATCGTCGATGCCAGCCGGCCGCGACTGGAGGGGGAGACGCGGGTCATCATCGACGGGCTTCAGCGTGCCGGGCGGCGCGCCATCCTCGCCCTCAACAAGATCGACCTGGTGAAGCGCGAGGAGCTCCTGGGCCTGACCCAGCGGCTCTACGACATGGGCATCTTCGACGAGGTCTTCATGGTCTCGGCGGAGACGGGGGACGGCACCGGCGACCTCTTGAAGGCGTTGGCGGCGCGGATGCCGGAAGGGCCCTGGCACTATCCCGAGGACCAGATCTCCGATCTCTCGCTGCGCGACATCGCCGCCGAGATCACCCGCGAGCATCTCTTCCGCCAGCTCCGGGCCGAGCTGCCCTATGCGCTGACAGTCGAGCCGGAGACCTGGGAGGAGTTCCAGGATGGCAGCATCCGGATCGGCCAGCAGATCTTCGTCCAGCGCGACGGGCAGCGCGCCATCGTGCTCGGCGAGGGCGGGCAGCGCATCAAGGCCGTCCGCCTGGCGGCCCAGCCGGAGATCGAGGCACTCACCGGCCGCAAGATCCATCTGTTCCTGCATGTGAAGGTGCGGGAGGATTGGCTGGAGGATCCGGAGCGCTACCGCGCCATGGGCCTCGACTACGACAGCTGATAGAAGCGTCCGGCCATGGAATGGCATGACGAGGGTATCGTCCTGGCGGCGCGGCGGCTCGGTGAGAGCGATGTCGTCCTCTCGCTGCTGACCCGCGAGCATGGGCGCCATGCCGGGCTGGTCAAGGGCGGCGGCGGACGACGCGGGGCGGCGCTCTACGAGATCGGCAATCGCTTGCGGGCTGGCTGGCGCGGCCGGCTGCCCGAGCAGCTCGGCCATTATATCTGCGAGGTCCAGGCCCAGCCGGCGGCACGCCTGCTGGACGAGCCGTTGCGCCTTGCGGCGCTGGCCTCGGCGGCCGCGGTCATCGAGGCGGCGATGCCCGAGCGGGAGCCGCATCCTCGCGCCTTCGAGGGCTTCGGCGCGCTGATCGAGAGCCTGCTGGGAGCCGAGGCGCTCCTCGACTGGGCGGCGCTCTATGTGCGCTTCGAGCTCGATCTCCTGGCCGAGCTGGGCTTCGGCCTCGATCTCTCGCGCTGTGCCGTCAGTGGCGCCACCACCGATCTCGCCTTCGTCTCGCCGGCCAGCGGGCGCGCGGTCTCCGCGGGCGCCGCCGGTGTCTGGCGCGACCGGTTGCTGCCGCTGCCGGCCTTTTTGACGGGCGAGCCCACGGGCGGGCATGTCGATCTTGCCGCCATCCGCCAAGGCTTGGCGCTAACCGGCAGCTTCCTGGAGCGCCATGCCCTCCAGCACCTGCCGCCGGCGCGCGGGCGCTTCCTAGCCAGGCTCCAGCGCGGCTGATATAGCTGGAGCGCCCCTGCTTCGAGTTCTCAATCCATGACCCTCCCGCCCCCTCGGCATTTCGCCGTCATCGGCGCCGGCATCGTCGGCGTCTCCACCGCCCTCTATCTCCAGCGCGACGGGCATCGCGTCACCGTGATCGACTACCGGCCGCCGGGAGAGGGTGCCTCCATGGGCAATGCCGCGATCATCGCCGCCGCCTCCTGCGAGCCGGTGGCGATGCCGGGCATCCTCAGGCGCGTGCCGGGTATGCTGCGTGATCCCCTGGGACCGCTGGCGATCCGCTGGGGCTATCTGCCCCAGATCACGCCCTGGCTGATCCGCTTCGTCGCCGCCAGCCGGCCCTCGCGGGTCGAAGCCATTTCCATCGCGCTGCGCGAGCTGTCGCTGCGCTGCCTTGCCGCGTATAAGCCGCTGACGGATGCGGCAGGCATCTCCGACATGGTCCGCGATACGGGCTGGCTCAGCGTCTATCGCACGGAAGATTCCTTCGCCGAGGCGGCAGACGAACTGGCCCTGCAGCGCCGGCGCAGGGTCAAGTTCGAGGTGCTGGACCGCGAACAGATTCGCCAGATCGAGCCCAGCCTGGCGCCGATCTTCGAGCGCGCGATCTTCTATCCCGAGCATTCGATGACGGTGAACAACTTCCGCCTGGTTCAGCGCCTGGCGGCGGATTTCGTCCTTCATGGCGGCGCGCTGCTGCAGGAGAAGGTGACGGATATCGAGCTCGGCCCACAGGGGCCGCGGAGCGTGGTGACCGACAAGGCCCGCCATGACGTCGATGCGGTGTTGGTCGCCGCCGGGGCCTGGTCGCGGGAGCTGACCCGGCGTCTCGGCCACAAGGTCGCGCTCGATACGGAGCGCGGCTATCACGTCATGCTGCCCGATCCCGGGGTGAAGCCGCGGCTGCCGGTCCATATCGCTGATTTCGGCTTCGTGGCCACGCCGCTGGAGCATGGGCTGCGCTTTGCCGGCACGGTGGAGCTGGGTGGGCTCGCAGCCCCGCCCAATTGGGGTCGGGCCGAGATCCTGCTGAAGCGCGGCCGCCAGGTCTTTCCAGGACTGAAGGAGGAGGGGCAGAGCCGGTGGATGGGCTTCCGCCCTTCGGTTCCCGATTCGGTGCCGGTCATCTCGGGCTCGCCCCGCCTGCCCAACGCCTATTTCGCCTTCGGCCATGGCCATCTGGGCCTGACCTATGGGGCGATCACGGGGCGCCTCATCGCCGATCTCGCCGCGGGCCGCGACCCCGGCCTCGACATGCGCCCCTATCGCGTCGACCGCTGGTAGGAGAGAGCCTGCTTGACCGCCCTTGGGCGATCCCTGTAGCTAGCCTCTTCCCTTAAGGTTTTCCCGATGGCCAAGACGCCCGTTGCTTCCCCTCCGCGGGGTGAAGAGATCCGCCCGACGCCGCTCGCCGAAGCTCTCAGCGAGCGCTATCTCTCCTATGCCCTCTCGACCATCATGTCGCGCTCGCTCCCCGATGTGCGCGACGGGCTGAAGCCGGTCCATCGGCGCCTGCTCTATGCCATGCGCCAGCTCCGCCTCGATCCGGGCTCGGGTTTCAAGAAATCCGCCCGCGTGGTGGGCGACGTGATCGGCAAGTTCCACCCTCATGGCGATCAGGCGATCTATGATGCCATGGTCCGCCTCGCCCAGGAGTTCGCGGTGCGCTTTCCCCTGGTCGATGGGCAGGGGAATTTCGGCAATATCGATGGCGATAACGCCGCGGCCATGCGCTACACCGAGGCGCGGCTGACCGATGCGGCCGCCGCCATGCTTGACGGCATCGACGAGGATGCGGTCGATTTCCGCCCCACCTATGACGGCGAGGACAAGGAGCCGGTGGTGCTGCCCGGCGGCCTGCCTAACCTGCTGGCCAATGGCAGCCAGGGCATCGCCGTCGGCATGGCGACCAGCATTCCGCCCCACAATCTGGCGGAGATCTGCGACGCGCTCATCCACCTGATCAAGTTTCCGAAGGCGACGGTCGCCAAGCTGGTGGATTTGATGCCGGGCCCGGACTTCCCCACCGGCGGCGTGCTGGTGGAGAGCCGAGAGAGTCTGGTGGAGGCCTATCGCACCGGCCGCGGCTCGCTGCGCCTCAGGGCCAAATGGCGGGTCGAGAAGCTGAAAGGCGGGACCTGGCATATCGTCGTCGAGGAGATTCCCTTCCAGGTTCAGAAGTCGCGGCTGATCGAGCGCATCGCCGCGCTGCTGCAGGAGCGCAAGCTCACTTTGCTCGACGATGTGCGTGACGAATCCACCTCCGAGGTCAGGATCGTCCTGGAGCCGAAGAGCCGCACAGTCGATCCCGAGCTACTGATGGAGGCGCTCTTCCGCCAGACGGATCTGGAGATCCGCTTTCCCCTGAACATGAACCTCCTCGATGCCGAGCAGACGCCCCGGGTCATGTCGCTGCCCGAGGTGCTGCAGGCCTATCTCGACTACCGGCGCGTGGTGCTGCAGCGGCGCAACCGCTTCCGCCTCGCCCATATCGAGCATCGCCTCGAGGTGCTCGGCGGCTATCTGATCGCCTATCTCAACCTCGATGAGGTGATCCGCATCGTCCGCGAGGAAGACGAACCCAAAGCCGTGATGATCAAGCGACTGAAGGTGACCGAGATCCAGGCCGACGCCATCCTCAACATGCGGCTCAAGACCCTGCGCCGGCTGGAGGAGATGGAGATCCGCCAGGAGCATGAGGGGTTGACCAGGGAGAAGAAGCAGATCGGCCAGCTTCTCAAGTCCGACGAGCTGCAATGGCAGCGCATATCCAACGAGCTGAGCGAGATCCGCAAGCGCTTCGGCCCGACGACGGCGCTGGGCCGCCGGCGCACCCATGCCGGCGAGCCGCCCAAGGATATCGAGATGCCCGTCGAGGCCATGATCGAGCGCGAGGCGGTGACGGTCATCTGCTCCGACAAGGGCTGGATCCGGGCCCAGAGGGGCCAGGTGCCGGATGCGGCCGAGCTGAAATACAAGGAGGGCGATCGCGGGCGCTTCATCATCCCGGCGGAGACCACCGACAAGCTCCTGGTCTTCGGCACCAATGGCCGCTTCTACACGCTCGGCGTCGACAAGCTGCCGGGCGGCCGCGGGCATGGCGAGCCGGTGCGGCTGATGATCGATCTCGGCAATGACCAGGAGATCGTGGCGCTCTTCGTCCACAGACCCGACAGCAAGCTGCTTGTCGCTTCGGCCGATGGGCGCGGCTTCATCGTCCCGGAAAGCGAGGTCGCTGCGCAGACCCGCGCCGGCAAGCAGGTACTGAACCTGGTCGAGGGTGTGGAGGCCGCGGCCTGCGCGCCCGTCGAGGGCGATACGGTCGCGGTCATCGGCGAGAACCGCAAGCTCCTGCTCTTTCCGCTCAAGGAGCTCCCGGAGATGGCCCGCGGCCGCGGCGTCATCCTCCAGCGCTACAAGGATGGCGGCCTCTCGGATGTGAAATGCTTCGCCTATGGCGAGGGGCTGACCTGGAAGCAGGGCGAGCGCCAGCGCACCGAGACCGCGCTGGCGGAATGGCGCGGCGAGCGCGGCCAAGCCGGCCGCCTGCCGCCCCAGGGCTTCACGCGGAGCAACAAGTTCGGGTGAGAAGGTTTTCCCTCTCCCACGCTTTGAAGCGGGAGAGGGAAAGTGGGTTGCCCGCTAGCTGAACCGTCGCTTCACATCGGCAAGCGTCAGATCCAGGGCCTTGCGGGTGAGGACCAGGAACTCGTCGATCTCGGCTTTGGTCCAGGAAAGCGGTGGGGAGATCAGCATGGTATCGCGGGTCGCTCGCATGACGAGGCCGATGGCGAAGCAATGATCGCGGCAGATGGTGCCGACCTCGCCCTGGGGCTGATAGACCGCGCGGGTCTTCTTGTCCTTCACCAGCTCGATGGCCCCGATGAAGCCCTTGAGGCGCACCTCGCCCACCAGGGGATGGTCCAGCAGCTCCTCGAGGCGCTTCTCCAGATAAGGGCCGGTCTCGCCATGGACCCGCTCAACCAGCTTCTCCTCCTTGAGGATCCGAATGTTCTCGATGGCGACGGCGCAGGAGACCGGATGGCCGGAATAAGTGAAGCCATGGTCGAACTCGCCGCTCGCGATCAGCACATCCGCCACCCGGTCGCTGATCATTGCCGCCGAGAGCGGTACGTAGCCGGAGGTGAGGCCCTTGGCCAAGGTCATGAAGTCGGCCTTGATGTCGTAGAGTTCGCTGGCGAACCAGCGGCCGGTGCGCCCGAAGCCGCAGATTACCTCATCGGCGATCAGCAGCAGGTCATACTGGCGGCAGATGCGCTGGATCTCGGGCCAATATGTGGCGGGCGGCATGATGAC
>DATBBO010000222.1:0-11163 GCA_036270995.1 Dongiaceae bacterium
CAGGGTCTCCTGATCGCTCGCCGCTGCGCATCGGCCTCGCCGGGGCGGGCATGATCAGCCATCACCATCTGATCGCCTGGTCGCGCGACGCGCGCGCCAAGGTGGTCGCCATCTGCGATCCGAATCTGGAGCAGGCCAGGCGGCGCGCCGCCGAATTCGGCATCCCGGCGGTCCATGCCGATATGGAATCCATGCTCGCGGGCCAGGCGCTCGACGCCGTCGATATCGCCTCGCCGCGGGAAACCCATGTCGCCCTGGTCGAGATGGCCGCCGCCGACGGGCTCGACGTGCTCTGCCAGAAGCCGCTCGCGCCGAACCTGGCGGCCGGCGAGGCCGTGGCCCGGCATGTCGCCGGCAAGGTCCGGCTGATGGTCCATGAGAACTGGCGCTTCCGCCCCTGGTACCGCCGGATCAAGCAGTGGCTGGAGGCGGGCGAGGCCGGCCTGCTGCTCCAGGCCGACATGGCCATGCTCTCCTCCGGCCTCCTGCCCGACGCCGCCGGGCAGCGCCCGGATCTGCTGCGCCAGCCCTTCATGGCGCGGGAGACGCGGCTGATGATCGCCGAGGTGCTGATCCACCATCTCGACGTGCTCCGCTGGCTGTTCGGGCCACTGAGGCTTCTCGATGCCCGCATAGCCCATACGGTGCCCGAGGTCGATGGCGAGACCCTCGCGGCGATCTTCCTGGAAACGGCGAAGGGTGTGCCGATCGTGCTGCGCGGGGCGATGGGCGCCGCTGGATTCCCGGCTCGCACCCTGGACCGCCTCGAGGTCATCGGCGACAAGGCGAGCGCGATGCTCGACGGAATCGAGCTTCGCCTGCTCGGGCCTCGGCCGCAGCACGAGACCTTCGATTTCGCCCGCGATTACCAGGCGAGCTTCGACAAGGCGATCGGGCATTTCGTCGATGGCGTTGTCACCGGCGCGCCCTTCGAGACCGATGTGCAGGACAATCTGGAGACGCTGCGGCTGGTCGAGCAGGCCTATGAAGCGGCCAACCGGGACACAGTCAGGCGGGCGCCGGCCCGATGAGCGCCCCCGCACCGCTCGGCCATGGCAAGGCAGCGCTAGACACGCCGGCGCTGCTGGTCGACCTCGACGTGATGGAGGCCAATATCGCCGCCATTGCCGCGGGCTGCCGCGAGAGTGGCGTGCAGTGGCGCCCGCATATCAAGGGCCAGAAGACGATCGACATCATCCGGAAGGAGCTCGCGGCCGGGGCGACCGGCATCACCTGCGCCAAGCTCGGCGAGGCCGAGGTCATGGCCGCGGCGGGAATCCGCAACATCCTGATCGCCAATCAGATCGTGGGCCCGATCAAGCTTCGCCGGCTGATCGATCTCCTGGATCTGGCCGATCCCATCGTCGCAGTCGACAGCCTGGCCAATATAAACGAGCTCGACCAGGCCGCCCATGCGCGCGGCAAGAGACTCTCGGTCGTGATCGAGGTCGATATCGGCATGAAGCGCGCCGGGGTCGGCCCGGGCGCACCGGCCCTCGCCATGGCCCGGGCCATCGCGGAATGCCCGGGGCTCGTCTTCCGCGGCGTGACCGGCTGGGAGAGTCACGCGGTCACCATCGCCGATCCGGCCGAGAAGGAAGCGACCGTCGCCGCGGCGGTCGGCCTGCTGACCGCCAGCGCCGAGGCCTGCCGCCGCGCTGGCCTTGCCGTCGATATCGTCAGCTGCGGCGGCACCGGCACCTTCCCCTATTGCGCCCGGCAGCCCGGCGTGACCGAGGTGCAGGTGGGCGGCGCGATTTTCTCCGATATGCATTACCGCACCCACTACCATGTCGATTACCCCTGCGCGCTCACGCTGCTCGCCACCGTGACGAGCCGCCCGACGCCGACCCGCATCGTGCTGGATGCCGGAAAGAAGACCATGAGCGGAGATGCGGCCATGCCGCAGCCGATCGATCTTCCGCAGGTGCGTCACATGCGGCTCTCGGCGGAGCACACGACCATCGAGCTGGAGAGCCCGAGCGAGACGCCGCGGATCGGTGAGCGCCTCGAATTCATCGTCGGCTATTCCGACACGACCGTGCATCTGCATGAGGAAATCGTCGGCATCCGCCGCGGGCGGATCGAGGCGATCTGGCCCGTGGCCGCGCGCGGCAGGTCCAAGTAGCCCTCGTCTCTTCCTTCGTCATTCCAGCGAAAGCCGGAATCCAGGGGTGGCAAGAGCGTGCTGGCGCCCTTGCCCCCGCCTGTTTGGCATTCGCTGGCGGCTCCGCCGCCATTTGACAATCCTCGGGGCAGCGCCTCTTAATACCTGCCGATTGATCCCTTTCCCTGCATGGACGGCCGCGGGAAGCATGCCATGAATGCCGCGGATCGCGCGATCGCCGAGATCGAGGCGTTGTCGGGCGAGGACATTCAGCAACGCAATATCGGACCGCTCGCGGCCTTCACCCGCGGCAATCTCGCCCGCGCCGCCGCGTCGATCGCCCGCCATCCCGCGCCCAGCATCGCCATCATCACAGGGTTCTTCCTCGTCGGGGGCGAGCCGCCGAATTGCGAGACCGACGGGCCGCCGGGTGCCGCGATGCTGGCGGCGGGCTTCGCGGCGGCCGGCATTCCCAGCCGTATCGCGACGGACCAGGTCAATGCCCGGGTCGTGCAGGCGACCCTCGCGGCCGCCGATCCCGAGAGCCGGATCCCCCTCGACATCGTCTCCATGCGCGAGAAGAAAGGCGATTGCGGCAGGCCGCTCACCGAGATCGAGGCGCTGTGGCGCGGGATGCGGCCGCCCATCACCCATGTCATCGCGATCGAGCGCTGCGGCCCGTCGCGCGACGGGAGCCCCCGCGACGCCAGGGGGGTCGACATCGCGGCGTGCAACGCGCCGCTCGAAATTCTGTTCGCGGCGGGCCCCTGGGCCACCATCGGCATCGGCGATCTCGGCAACGAGATCGGCATGGGCAGCCTGCCCTATGAACTGGTGGCCCGCAGCGTCCCGCATGGCGAGGAGCTGTGGTGCCGCGTGGCCTGCGACTACCCGATCGTCGGCGGAGTCTCGAATCTGGCGGGGGCGGCGCTCCTGGGCGCGACCGCGCTCCTCCGGCCGCAAGCGGCGGGAGCGATGCTGGCCGCGCTGCGGCCCGATTTCGCCCAGCGTCTTCTGGAAGCGGCCGTGCGGGAGGGCGGCGCCGTGGCCTCCCACGGCCCCGGGACGATCCCGCGCCCGCATCTCTATGTCGACGGCCAGTCCTGGCCGGTTCTCGAGCGGATCCATCGCCGGATCCATGATCTCTGCTGCGACGCCCTCATTGCCGAGCCGCGCTGAGGCCGCGTTCAGAGCGAGAGCAGCCCCTCGCCCGTCAGCAGAGCGGCAAGAATGATCAGCAGCGCGCCCAAGGGCCGGCTCATGCGCCGGCCCCAGGGGCTGTTCTTCTCCAGCGCCATCACCGCGGCCAGCAGCAGCATCCAGGCGAGATTGGCGGTGCCGACGGCGAACATGATCAGCATCAGCGCCCAGCAGCAGCCGAGGCAGTAGAGCCCGTGCCGGATGCCGAGGAGGAAGCTCTCCCGGGCGGGATGCCGTCCCGTCCAGCGCTCGAGGATGAAGGTCACCGGCGAATGGCAGGCATGGAGGCAATGGGCCTTGAGGGCGGAGAACTGGAAGAGCCCGCTTGCCAGCAGGATTGACGCGGCGACGGCCCAGCCATTGAAGGTGAGCCAGGCGGAATCCGCCGCAAGACCGGCCAGGATCATCCCGAGGCCGTGGACGAGGAGGCCGAAGGCGGACCAGACCGCGAGATATCCTCCGACCAGCAGGGCCAGAAGCCGGCCGCCATGGGATTGGCGCGCGGCCAGCCCGCGGAAGCTCGCAACCAGCGGAAGGGCCGTCGGCAGCATCATCGCCGTGCTCATCAGCAGCCAGGCGAGAGCGCCCAGGGCGAGATCGGGCAGCACACCTGCCGCGGGGTTCAACCGGCAGAGCGCGGCGAGCAGCCCCAGCCGCGTCCAGTCGTGATCGAGAGAACCCGCCCAGGGCGACAGGCCCCAGGCCGCCAGCAGCCCCCAGGCCAGCAGGATCATGCCGCCGAAGAGCGGCAGGAAGACCGGATCATGAGGCGTGAGCGAGCCGCGGATCATCTTTCCTCCTCGCCCCCGGAACGGGGGAGAGGGCCGGGGTGAGGGACGTCGCCGATGGCACAGCTGACGATCGGAATGGCAAATTCCAGCGGCGTGTGCACTGCGAGAATCATGTGCTCATCAGGAAATGGCCCTGGATGGCGTTTTGCCCCTTGAGCTCGAGATCGACGCCGATCTCCGGCTCCACCATGCGGAAATGGGAGGCCTTGGCCACATAGGCGGGCGATCCGGGAATGGTGGAGAAAATGCTCTCCACCAGCCGCGTCGGCTGGCCGGTGGGGCCGAGATAGGGCTCCATCACCGCCGAGGTGTTCTCGCCCATCACCAGGGTGCCCTTGCCATGCTTCACATCGAAGGTGAGCTTGGCGCGCCGCGCGCCGACCTCCTTGCCCACGAGATTGGCGAGCTGCTCCAGCGGGCCGCCCAGCTTGCCGCGGAAGGCATCGAGCAGCGCCTTCTCCTGCGCGGGCGTGGCGCGGTCATCGACATAGCGCAGCACGGTGAAATTGCCCTTCAGCGTGTTGCCCGGAATGAAGGCGGCGACCCCCATGACGAGCCCCGAGACGTCGAGGCCATTGATCTCGCCTTTTTCGATGCGATAGGCGAGCGCGCTGCGGCAGGTGCCGTTATCCGGATCCTCCCCGATCCAGCAGGGGCAGAGGACATTGCAGTCGCAGACCTCGAGCAGATCGCCTTCGAGCCGATACCCCATCTTGCATCTCCCCGATTTCCCGGTGTCGGCGAAGCTTGCGCCGCTCACCCGGGCTCGTCAATTCGCGCTCAAGCTGGCCGAAGCGCGCTACCATGCACCTGCCATGCCCATCCGCTTCAAGCCGCCGGATTTCGATCCGGAGACCTTGGCCCTCAGAGTCCTCGCCCATATCGCCATGGATGAGGATCTGCTCCCGCGATTCCTGACGCTCAGCGGCCTGGATGCCGAGAGCCTGAAGGCGCGGGCGGCTGATCCCGCCTTGCTCGGCGGTCTGCTCGATTTCGTGATGTATGACGACGCGCTCGTTCTGCGCATGGCCGAGGCGCTGGAGGTCAAGCCCGAGGCCTTCGCCCGAGCCCGCGCCCGACTACCGGGTGGCCGGCAGGGGCGTGGGGAGTGAGGCGGCAGCGGTGAGGCCGTCGGCCGTTCCGCGGAGCAGGCGCTGGGCCCGCTGATCCGCCTTGGAGGGCAGTGCGACCTCCGGCTCGAAGATCCAGGCCACCACGTCGCGGCGAACCACGCTGGCGTGGAGGTCGCGCAGCAGCATGTGATAGCCGTCGGGATAGAGGGCGATGCGCGGGGCCCGCGCCCCCTGGGGCAGGCGGCGCAGCATGTCCGCGGCGGCCTGATCGTCGATCACCTGCTCCTTGGCACCGTAGAGGAACAGCGAATCGCTCGGCATGGCGGGGGCTGCCGCCCAGGCGCGGTCCATCAGGCCGACCAAGCCATAGACCGCGTCGACCCGCGTCTCCTTGATGATCAGGGGATCGCGGGCGAGCTTCTTCAGCATCTCGATATTGTCCGAGGGCTCGATGCGAAGGCCCCTTCCGTCGACGGTGTACCAGGGAATGGTATGGGCGAAGAACCAGAGGGTGCCGCTGCCCACGGGGCCGATGGAATCCCGGCCCCAGATGGCCGGCGCCACCAGGATGAGCCCATTCGCCTGGATCGGATCCGTGTCGGTCGCCGCGGCCATGACCACGGCCCCGCCCATGCTTTCCCCCAGGACATAGAAGGGTAGCTCGGGACGGCGCGCCCGCAGAATCTTGGCTGCCTCCTTCGCATCCTTGACCATGCGCTGGTCGCCGGCCCAGAGCCCGATATAGGAGGTCTCCCCGAAGCCGCGCTGGTCATAGGCATAGGTTTCGATGCCCGACTTGGCCCAGTCCTTGGCCGGGGCATCGAAAACCTTGCTGTATTCGTTGAAGCCGTGAAGGGCCAGCACCACCGCCTTGGTCTGGCCCTGGGCCGGCCAATGCCGCAGCGGCAGCGCGACGCCGTCATCCATCAGCAGCTGGTCGCCGCCATAGCTGGGCTCGGTGACGGGAGGCCCCAAGGGCTGAAGCTTCGGGGCGCAGGCAAAGAGGAACATGGAGAGCCCAAGGATGGGTAAGAGACGCAAAAGGCGCAAGCCTGTCACCGCGCGTCGGCCCGGGTGAGCTGGAGGAAGATGTCTTCGAGATCCGCCTCCAGGGTCGAGAGATCGACGATCTCCAATCCCGCCGCATGCACTGCGGCCAGGATCTCGGCAACGCGCGTGCGGCTCGGCTGATAGCGCACCACCAGGCGCCGCGCATCGGCGAGCACCGCATCGAAGGCGCCGAGCGCGGCCGGGACGCCGGCGAGGTCGTGATCGACGATGATCGAGAGCTCCTTGGCGTCGAGCCGGCGCAGCAGGGCTGCCGTGGTATCGCAGGCGATGACCTTGCCGTGATTGATGATGGCGATGCGATCGCAGAGCTGCTCCGCCTCCTCCAGATAATGGGTCGTCAGCAGCACCGTCACGCCGCGGGCATTGAGATCGCGCACATAGCGCCAGAGCTGCTGGCGCAGCTCGACATCGACTCCGGCGGTGGGCTCGTCCAGCACCAGCACCGGCGGATTGTGGACCAGAGCCTTCGCCACTAAGAGGCGCCGGCGCATGCCGCCCGAAAGCGTGCGGGCATAGGCCTCCGCCTTGTCGGCGAGGCCGAGCGCCTCCAGGATCTCGGCCGTGCGCCGCTCCGCCCGCGGCACGCCATAGAGCCCGGCCTGGAGGTTCAGAAGCTCCCGCGGGGTGAAGAAGGGATCGATATTGAGCTCCTGCGGCACCACGCCGATGGCGCTGGCAACGTCCCTCGGGCTCTGGTCGAGATCGAAATCCCAGACCTTCACCTCGCCCGTGGTCTTGAGCACAAGCTGGGCCAGGATATTGATCAGGGTCGACTTGCCGGCGCCATTGGGGCCCAAAAGGCCGAAAAGGCAGCCGCGTGGGATCGCGAGATCAACCTGCTTCAGCGCCTCCTTGGCCGGGCGCTTGCCCGCGGCGGCATAGATCTTGCCGAGGCCCTTGACGACGACCGCATCGACGGGAAGCGGGAGGCTGTCGGGCATGGGGCGTTGCGATCGTGGCGGGCGGCTGTCTGGCATGAGCGGAATTATACGGGCGGTTGATCCCGGCCGCGGGCCATGGGTATCATCCGCGCCGCTCGAAGGTCAATTGTTCCAAGGGAAAGCCCCTTATGCCGCCGGAAGCCGCCGCCCAGGACATCCCTCCTCCCCAGATCATCGAGGTCGACGGCGACAAGGTCGGCTGCGACGGCGGCGAAGGGCCGCTCGGCCATCCCCTCGTTTATCTGAGCCTCGATGCCGACGGCAAGGTCGACTGCCCCTATTGCGGGCGGCGCTATATCCGCCGGGCGGGCAAGGGCGGCGCCGGGCACTGAGGCTGCCCTCGATCTGACCGAACCTCTCTAGGTGACGGCCATGGACAGGATGACGCTCGGCCGCGGCGGGCCGGAGGTTTCGGCCCTGGGGCTCGGCTGCATGAGCATGTCGGGAACCTATGGGCCGACCGACGATGCGGAGAGCATCGCCACGGTGCATGCCGCGCTCGAGGCCGGCATCACGCTGATCGACACGGGCGACTTCTATGGGATGGGCCATAACGAGCTGCTGCTGCGCGAAGCGCTTGCCGGCAGCCGCCGCGACAAGGCGGTCCTCTCGGTCAAGTTCGGGGCGCTGCGCGATCCCCGGGGCGGCTGGTCGGGGCTCGACGGCCGGCCGGCGGCGGTCAAGAACTTTCTCGCCTATACGCTACGCCGGCTCGGGACCGACCATATCGACATCTACCGCCCGGCGCGCCTCGATCCGAATGTACCGATCGAGGAGACCGTCGGCGCCATCGCCGGGATGATCACGGCCGGCTATGTCCGCCATATCGGCCTCTCCGAGGCCGGGGTGAAGACGATCCGGCGTGCCCATGCGGTGCATCCCATCGCCGATGTGCAGCTCGAATATTCTCTGATGAGCCGGGGCATTGAGACGGAGATTCTGCCGGCGCTGCGCGAGCTCGGCATCGCGGTCACCGCCTATGGCGTGCTCTCGCGCGGGCTCCTCAGCGGCAGCCTCCAGCCGGGCGCATCCGATATCCGCACCCAGCGCCTGCCGCGCTTCCAGGGCGAGAACCTGACGCGCAATCTGGCGCTGGTCGAGGCGCTTGCGGCCGTCGCGCGCCGCAAGGGCGCCACACCGGCGCAGCTCGCCACCGCCTGGGTCGCGTGCCAGGGCAAGGCTATTCTGCCCCTGATCGGCGCCCGCACGCGCGAGCGCCTGTCGGAATCCCTCGCCGCCGCGGATCTGAAGCTGACGGCGCAGGACCTGGCCGAGATCGAGCGCGCGGTCCCGGCCGAGGCCGTCGCCGGCACGCGCTACGAGGCGGCCCAGATGGCGCATCTCGACAGCGAGAAACCCGGCGCGCGCTAACCACCGCGCGCTTGCGGACAGAGCACTTTGTTTTCCGTCAGCCCTTCAGCGGACGGTCCAGCACCCAAACATAGCCGTCGGGAGTCGGCGATGTAGACCTCGCGCAGACCGTGGGGCTTGTCGGCCGCGGCGGCGAGAACCGTATGGCCGAGACGCGCCGCCGTTTCGGCCGCGGCGTCGGGATCGTGGTCATGCATCCGGATCTCGACCCCGGCGCCGCGCAGCGCGCCATCGCCGGTCAGCGCCAGCAGTGGATGGTCGCCATAGGTGTGATCCGCATGGAGCATCCATTCCGCGCCATCGCGCCGGAGAACGGCGAAATCCGCATCGCCATAGACCAGGGTCGCGCCCAGCACCTCGCGGGCAAAGGCGATGGCGCGCGCCACATCCTTGACCAGCAGATTAATGGAGAGCCCGCGGAGCGAGCGCCCGTAATCGGGCGCGCTCATCCAGGGCTGCTGCTCGCCGCGCTTCTTGACCATGATCCTCTGCCCCTCCCGCGCCTTCCTGCCTCGCGCCAGCGCTATTTCTGCCGCTGCTGGGCCAGCACCTTCAGCTTGTCGATGATGTTCTGGATCTCCGGCGAGGGCGTGTTGTCGCCCAGCGGATGCTGGGGATCCGTCGCGACATTTGTGCCGCCCGCCCCGCCGCTCGCCTTGACACTGGCAGACGCGATGCTCGAGGGCGCCGGGTAGAGCGCCGCTACGGGCAGTTCGCCGCCTGGTGCCGGCAGGGGCAGCATGGGCTTGCCCGCCTCGGCCGCCATCATGAAATCATGCCAGATGCGGGTGGGGATCGTGCCGCCCGTCACCTTGTTCATGGGCGCGTTGTCGTCATTGCCGACCCACACGCCGGTGACCAGATCGGCGGTGAACCCGATGAACAAGGCGTCGCGATAGTCCTGGCTGGTGCCGGTCTTTCCCGCCGCCGGCCGGTCGAGCGCCGCGGCCTTGCCGGTGCCGGAGAGGATGACCGACTGCATCATGTCGATCATCTCCGCCGCTGCATGGCCGCCGACCACATGGCCGGGCCCGCCGCCGTTGCGCTGATAGAGGACATTTCCGTCGGAATCGAGGATCTGCTCTATGCCATAGGGCCAGACGCCATTGCCTTTGTCGGCGAAGGCCGCATAGGCGCCGGTCATCTCCAGCAGCGAGACGCCGCTCGCCCCGAGCGCGATCGAGGGGCCGGAAGTGAGATCGGCGGTGATGCCGAGCCGGCGCGCCGCCTCGATCACCCGGCGCCGGCCGACCCGCTCGGAGAGCTGCAGGGCGACGCTGTTGAGGGAGTGCGCGAAGGCCTCGCGCAGGCTGACGCGGCCGTAGAACTTGTCGTCGTAATTGTTCGGCCGGTAGTTGCCCACGGCAAAGGGCGCGTCGGTCATGAGGTCGTCCGGCGTCATCCCCGCCTCCATGGCGGCAAGGTAGACGAAGAGCTTGAAGGAGGAGCCGGGGGGTCTCAGCGACTGGGTCGCGCGGTTGAACTGGCTGGTCGCGTAATCGCGCCCGCCGACCAGGGCGCGCACCGCGCCGTCGGGCGACATGGCGACCAGCGCCGCCTGGTTCGCATTCTTCGATGCATCGGCGCCGGCGAGGACCTTCGCCACTGCCGCCTCCGCCGCCGCCTGGGCCCGGCGGTCGATGGTGGTCACCACCACGAGATCCCGGTCGTCGTAGTTCACATAGCTCGAGACCTGATCCATCACCCAGTCGGCGTAGTACTGGCCGGTGGCCGAGGAGGGCGTCTTGAAATTGGCCACGCCCTGGGCGATCGCCTTGTCGGCATCGGCGGCGGTCATATAGCCGGCATTGGCCATCTCGTAGAGGACGACCTTCGCCCGGTCCTCCGCCGCCTTGAGGTCGCTGAGCGGGTTGTAGCGCGAGGGCGCCTTGACCATGCCCACCAGCATGGCGGCCTCGAAGGGCGTCACCTGGCTCGCCGATTTGCCGAAATACTTGCGGGCGGCCGCCTCCACGCCATAAGTCCCGCGCCGAAATAGACCCGGTTCAGGTAGAGCGTCAGAATCTGCTGCTTGCTGAAATTATGCTCGAGCCAGAGGGCCAGCAGCACCTCCTGCCCCTTGCGCCGGATGGTACGGTCGGGCGTCAGGAAGACGTTCTTGGCCAGCTGCTGGGTGATGGTGCTGCCGCCCTGGACCAGATGCCCGGCCTGCAGATTGGCGAAGATGGCCCGCAGCAGCCCGAGGGGGTCGATGCCGAAATGCGCGTAGAAGCGCCGGTCCTCGGTGGCGAGCAGGGCATCGGGCAGATAGGAGGGCAGCTGGTCGAGCTTGACCGCCTTGCCGTAGAGAT
Source organism: Dongiaceae bacterium (assembly GCA_036270995.1). Taxonomy (GTDB): domain Bacteria; phylum Pseudomonadota; class Alphaproteobacteria; order Dongiales; family Dongiaceae; genus DASXQK01. The sequence continues at coordinate 10,867 of DATBBO010000222.1, forward strand.
CGCCATAGCTGGCCAGGATCTGCCCGTCGGCGGTGACGAGGGTGACGCTGGCGCGCCGGTCGGCATTGGTGAGGCGGGAGAGGTCCGGCAGGTCATAGGCCAGCCAGGCGACGAAGCATAGCCCGACGAAGATGCACCAGATCGCCGCCACCGAGGCCCATTTGAGCAATCGCCAGCCGAGCGCGGCGCCACGGCCCTTGGCCCGCGGCTTGCCCTTCCTGGGCGTCCGCCGGGCGGGCGGCGCTTTGGGCTTTTCTCCGGGCGTTTCCTTCACTTGGCCGTTCTTGCTCATGTCGG
>DATBBO010000223.1:0-3408 GCA_036270995.1 Dongiaceae bacterium
AGGCCCGCCAGAATCCAGAGGGTCATCCGCGGCGGCCCATCGGCTGGTTGGGCTCGGGCTTGGCGTCCTCTTTGGCGGTGAGCTCCTTCAGGCGCTGGCGCTCGGCCTCGCTGAGGGGCGTCTCGGGGGAAATCGCGGCCCGCCGCCGGTGCAGGGCGGCATAGATGCCGCCCGCGCCCAGGAGCAGCACGAGGGCGGGGCCGAGCCAAAGGATCAGCGTCCTGGCCTCGAAGGGCGGGTCCAGCAGCACGAAATCGCCATAGCGGGCGACGAGATAGGCCTTCACCTGGGCATCGCTGTCGCCGGCGGAGAGACGCTCGCGCACGATCATGCGCAGGTCGTGGGCGAGGTCGGCGTTGGAATCGTCGATGGATTGGTTCTGGCAGACGAGGCAGCGCAGCTCCCGGCTGATGGCCCGCGCCCTGGCCTCCAGCGCCGGGTCCTTCAGCATCTCCGAAGGCTCGACCGCGAGAGCGGTGCCGCTCAGCAGAAGCGCCAGCAGCGTGCCGGGCAGGAGCCCGCGCCGCAGCGTCACTTCGAAAGCTCCGCAATCAGCGGCATCAGCTTCTTCTGGATGTCGTCCTCGGTGAAGGGCCCAACCTGGCGGTAGCGGATGCGCCCCTCCTTGTCGATCAGATAGCTCTCCGGCACGCCATAGACGCCGAAATCGATGCCGGTCCGCCCGTTCTCATCCGCCACTGCGAGCGCATAGGGGTCGCCGAGATCGACGAGGAAGCCGGCGGCATCCTCGGGCCGGTTCTTCCAGGCGATGCCGTCGATCTGGATGCGCTTGTCCTTGGCGAGGTCGAGGAGCAGGGGATGCTCGGCGCGGCAGGGAACGCACCAGGAGGCGAAGAAATTGATCAGTGTCAGATGACCCTTGAGATCGCTGCTTTTCAGGCCAGGCTTGCCGGCGGTGAGCGGCGGCAGGTCGAAGCCCGGCACCTCCTTGTCGATCATGACCGTGGGCACCAGGCTCGGATCGCGCCCCGGCGCCAGGCCGCGCAAGAACAGGAGGGCCAGCGCCAGGAGAGCCAGAATGGGCAGCAGAAAGAGAAGGCGATGACGGCTCATCGGGCGAGCGCCTTTGCCTCGGCCGTGGCGGCGCGCCGGGCCCTTTGCGGCGCGCCGACGCGGTAGCGCCGGTCGCTCAGCGACACCACGCCGCCGGCCGCCATGATGAGGAAGCCGATCCAGATCAGCGGCACCAGCGGCTCGTAATAGAAGCGCACGGTCCATCCCCCCTTGCCGTCCGGCTCGCCGATCACGCCATAAAGATCTGCGATCCCGAGCATGCGGATCGCGGCCTGGGTCGTGGTCGTCTCGGCCACGGGAAAGAAGCGCTTCTCGGGATGCAGCACGGCGACTTGTCGGCCTCCGACGCTGACGGTGAAGCGCGCACGGGTCGCCTCGTAATTGGGGCCGGGAACGGGCGTGACCTCGTCGAGGCGATAGCTATAGCCGGCGATCTCGGCGCTCTCGCCGGGCTTCAGCACGCGGATATCCTCCTGCTTCCAGGCGGCACTTCCGGTCATGCCGAGGATGGCGATCGCGATGCCGGCATGGGCGAGCGTCATGCCCCAGGCGGCGCGGGGCAGTCGGCGCAGGCGGCCGAGCCCGCCGGGCGAAAGCGCGCGGCTGCGCCCGATGATCTCGGTGAGGCTGCCGGTGAAGAGCCAGCCGGCAAGGGCCACGCCCAGTAGGGCAAGGGCGGGCCCACCATGGAGCCACCAGGCCAGAAGCGCCGCCGCGATGGCGATCGCAAGCGCGAGCTTCAGGCGGCCCAGCGCGCCGGGGAGATCCGCGCGCTTCCAGCTCAGCATCGGCCCGAGGGCGGTGAGGGCGATCAGCGGCAGGATGATGGGCATGAAGGTTGCGTTGTAATAGGGCGGGCCGACCGAGACCGTCCCCTTGCCGAGAGTGTCGAGGATGAGGGGATAGATCGTGCCCAGCAGGACCGTCGCTGCCGCCGTCGCCAGCAGCAGGTTGTTGATCAGCAGCGCGCCCTCGCGGCTGATGGGGGCGAAGAGTCCGCCGCCCTTCAGCGCTGGCGCCCGCCAGGCGAAGAGGAGAAGCCCGCCGCCGACATAGACGATGAGCAGCGCCAGGATGAACAGGCCGCGGGCGGGATCGACGGCGAAGGCATGAACCGAGGTGATGATGCCCGAGCGCACCAGGAAGGTCCCGATCAGGCTGAAGCCGAAGGCGAGGATGGCGAGCAGGATGGTCCAGCCCTTCAGCGCGTCGCGCTTCTCCACCACGATGGCCGAGTGAAGGAGCGCGGTTGCGATCAGCCAGGGCATGAATGAGGCGTTCTCCGTCGGGTCCCAGAACCACCAGCCGCCCCAGCCCAAGGTGTAATAGGCCCACCAGCTTCCGCCAGCGATGCCGGCGGTGAGGCAGGTCCAGGCGGCCAGGGTCCAGGGCCGGACCCAGCGCGCCCAGGCGGCATCGACCCGGCCCTCGATGAGGGCGGCAATCGCGAAGGAGAAGGCCATCGAAAGCCCGACATAGCCGAGATAGAGCATGGGCGGATGGAAGGCGAGGCCGGGATCCTGAAGGATCGGATTGAGCTCCGCGCCGTCGGCCGGTGCCGGATCGAGGCGGGCGAAGGGATTGGAGGCGAAGAGGGTGAAGGCGAGGAATCCGAAGGCGATGGCGCCCTGCACCGCCAGCACGCGGGCGCGTAGCCGCGCCGGCAGATTGCCGCCAAAGACCGCGACCGCCGCGCCATAGATCGCGAGGATCGAGATCCAGAGCAGGAGCGAGCCCTCGTGATTGCCCCAGAGCCCGGCCATCCGATAGAGCAAAGGCTGGCGGGAATTGGAGTTGTTGGCGACGGCGGCGACGGAGAAATCGGAGACGATGAAGGCCTGCATCAGCATGCCGAAGGCAATGGCGACGCAGAGGAGCTGGGCCAGCGCCGCGACGCGGGCGAATTCCATCATGCGCGGATCGCCGCGCGAGGCGCCGGCCAGCGGCACGACGGTCTGCAGCCCCGCGATCAGCAGAGCGAGCACGAGGGCGAAATGGCCGAGCTCGAGGATCATGGCGAGCTGCTCGCCGGCTGCTGTTGACCCTGCGCTTCCGGACGCCATTCGCCATTGGCCTTGAGCGCCTTGGCGACCTCCGGCGGCATGTATTTCTCGTCATGCTTGGCCAGGACTTCATTGGCGTGGAAGCTGCCATCGGGCAGAAGGGTGCCTTCCACCACCACGCCCTGGCCCTCGTGGAAGAGATCGGGTAGCACGCCCTTATAGGCGACCAGCAGCGATTTCTTCAGATCGGTGACGCGGAAGCGCGTGGTGACGCCGTCACCCTCCTGGCCCACGCTGCCCTCTTCCCCGAGCCCGCCGAGACGCACGGCATGGCCGGCGGGCTCGTGGAAGAGGGCAGCGTGGTCAAGGA
>DATBBO010000224.1:0-5333 GCA_036270995.1 Dongiaceae bacterium
CCACCGGAATGTCCCGCAGGCTGGGAAAGGCGGAGACGCAGGCCTTCACCCGCCAGAGGGGCCCGAGGTCACGCGAAACCTGACGCTGAAACGCAGCCCCCGTCCTGACGACTTCGCTCAAAGGGACCCGCGGGGTCGCCGAGACAAGAGCGATCTGACGCAACATCCATCATTCCTTCCCGCAGCCTCATGCCGCGAGTCGAGCAAGGGTACAGTGAGTCCCCTGCGATCCAATTAACGAGAGTCATGGAACGTTGCGTGGCAACAAAGTGGCAGGCGGCCCCGGCGCAGCCGTCCTGCGGGCCTATTCCGCGGCCGGCCTACCGGCCTATTCGGCGGCCTGGGCGGCCTTCTGGCGTCCGAGCATGCGCTCGAGGATGCGGCGCTGGAAATGATGCACGGCCTGATCCTGCGCCGGCGAAAAACGCCCGCCGGTGGCGGCGGAGGAGGCATGGCCTTGCTGCAGCCGCTCGACCACGTCGATATCCTCGATGAAGACCTGGTCCCAGCGCGCGATCGTCTCCTCGCGAATCGGGCGCAAGGCCTCGCTCATCGCCCCATCGCCGAAGAAGAAGATGTCGAAGCGCTCCTTCGCGCGATGCGGCCCGTCCGGCTGGACGTCGATCAGGTAGAAGTGGTCGCACTGGAGCCCCGTCATGAGATTCGGGAAGACGACGGGATATTCGGCATGGGCGGCCTGCTCCGCCGTCAGGCTCTGGCCGGGCAGGCTGAGGCCGCCCTTGCTCCCCGGCGCATAGACCGTCGTTCCCTGGCCCGCGGCATCGGATCCGGCGAAGAAGGTGTAATGGTCCGACATGCGCGAATAGCTGTTCAGTCCCTTATGCACCCAGGGCAGGTGATAGCTCTCGAGATAGTTCTCGATGGCATGCTTCCAATTGGTGTTCAGCTCATAGCTCTTGCCGCCGCCGTAACGCAGATCCGAGAAGTCATAGGCGGACCAGCGGCCGGTCAAGGGGCCGAGCCACTCGGCGAGCGCGGGCGCATCGCCGCTGACATTGACGAAGAGCAGCCCGGCCCAGGCTTCCAGCCGCACGGGCCGAAGCCCCAGGCTCGCCTTGTCCAACTCCGGGCATTCGTCGATGTCCTGGCCGCCGACATGCGGCGTGCGGTTCAGCCGGCCGTCCAGATCATAGGTCCAGGCGTGATAGGGACAGGTGAGGGTCGGCCGCCCGCGCGCGGCCTCGCGCAGGATCAGCGCGTTGCGGTGGCTGCAGACATTGTGGAAGGCCTTGGTCTCCCCGGCCCGGTTCTTCATCAGGAGCAAAGGCTGGCCGGCGATGGTGACTGGCCGCATATCGCCGGGGCGATGTAGCTCATCTTCCCGCCCGGCATAGATCCAGCCCGGGGCGAAGAGAAGCTGCTGCTCCAGTGCCAGGAAGTCCGCGCTGGTATAGGCGATGGAGGGAAGGCCGCTCGCCTTTCCCGTCGGGCGCATGACGGCCTCGATGGCCGCGGGGGAAAGGATCGTCTCGATGCGCATGGGCTTCTCCGGAGCTCTCGGATCTAGGCGCTGGCGGGCAGGCGGCAGAGGCGGTCCATCAGGCGATCCATGAAGGCCTCGCACTGGGCGATCTGGTCGATCTCGATGAACTCGTCCGGCTTGTGGGCCTGGGTGATGCTGCCGGGCCCGCAGACGACCGTCGGAATGCCGGCCTCCTGAAAGAGGCCACCTTCGGTCCCGAAGGCGACCTTGCCGACGGAATTGGCGCCGGTCAGCGATTTGACGAAGGCCACGATCTCGCTCTCCACGGGCATGTCGAGCCCGGGGAAGGCGGAGATCGGCTCCCAGGTGAAGCCGGCCTCGGGTGCGACCGCCTTCATCTCAGGGGCAAGCTCGGTCTCGGCGAAGCTCTTCACCTCGGCCAGCAGCGCCTCGGGATCGACGCCGGGGACATAGCGGAACTCGAAATCGAAGGCGCAATGCTTGGGCACGATGTTGAGCGCCGTGCCGCCATGCACCACGCCGGTATGGATCGTCGAATGCGCCACGTCGAAATCCCTGTCGAAGGGGCCTTCGCGCGCCATGCGATCGGCCATGGCGCGCAGCCGCCCGATGACCGCGGCCGCGTACTCGATCGCATTCACCCCCTCGGGTGCGAGGGAGGAATGGCATTCGCGCCCATGGACATGGCAGCGCAGGCTCATCTTGCCCTTATGCCCGACCATCACCTTCATATCCGTCGGCTCGCCGATGATGCAGGCGAAGGGACGGACCGGGAGATCGCGCAGCACCTTCAGCAGGCTGCGCACGCCGAGGCAACCCACCTCCTCGTCATAGGTGAAGACGAGATGGATCGGCGTGGTCGGCTCGCGGCGCAGCATCTCGGGGGCCTTCGACAGCAGGATGCCGAGAAAGGCCTTCATGTCGGCGGTGCCGCGGCCGAAGAGCCGCCCGTCATGCTCGGTCAATAGCCAAGGATCGCTATTCCAGTTCTGGCCGTCGACGGGCACGACGTCGGTATGGCCCGAAAGGGCGATGCCGGGCTTGTCGCTGGGCCCGAGGGTGGCGTAGAGATTGGCCTTGCGCCCGGATTCGTCATGCACGAGGCGGCCGTGGACGCCAAGCCGCGCGAGATGGTCGGCGATGAAGTCGATGAGCTCCAGATTCGAGTTGCGGCTCGTGGTGTCCATGGCGACCAGCTGGCGGATCATCTCGATGCTTTCGACGGAACCAGGCACAGGCATACTCCTCGAGGGCAGGCGGAGGCGCTGAAAGAAGCATGGATATCCGGTCCGCCGAGGCGGTGGCAAGGGGCCCCCTGGAGGTCGCCCGGGAAATCCGGGTGCTCAGGCTGCCAGGCGTGCTCATGCGCCATGAGCCGCCGGCCGATGCCCTGGCGCCGGTGGTGGTGGATTCACCCCATAGCGGGCGTGACTATCCCGAGGATTTCGGCCATTCCGCCCCCATCGATCTGCTGCGCCGGGCCGAGGATGCCTTCGTCGACGAGCTCATCGCCGATGCGCCGGCCGAGGGGGCGCCGCTGCTCGCGGCCCTGTTCCCGCGCAGCTATATCGACCCCAACCGCCATGAGGCCGATATCGATGAAAGCCTTCTGGCCGCGCCCTGGCCCCATGGCGCGCGCCCGACGGGGCGCAGCGAGCGCGGGCTCGGCCTGCTGCGCCGGCTGCTCAGCCCGAGCTTGCCCATCTATGATCGCGCGCTCGAGGTTGCGGAGGTGGAACGGCGCCTCGACGGGTTCTACCGGCCCTATCACGACGCGCTCAAGGCTCTGCTCGACCAGGCCCATCAGCGCTTCGGCGCCGTCTGGCATGTCAACTTCCACTCGATGAAGGCCATGGGGCGCGGGCGCAACGCTCGTCCCCGGGCCGATTTCGTCCTGGGCGATCTCGACGGCGCCGCCTGCGAGCGCGACTTCACCCAGCTGGTGCGCGAGACGCTGACGGCCATGGGTTACAGCGTGCAGCTCAACGATCCCTTCAAGGGGGCCGAACTCGTCACGCGCTACAGCGAGCCGCGCGCCGGGCGCCACAGCCTGCAGATCGAGATCAACCGGCGCCTCTATCTGGACGAAGCCGCGCTCGCCAAGACCGCGGATTTCATTCGGCTCCGCGCCGACCTGCGCCAGCTCATCGCCATCGTCGTGCGCCATGCGCGGGCGAGCGTCTAAGTCTGCAGTTCTTCCCTCGCCCGCTTCAAAGCGCGGGAGAGGGGGGATCAGGGCTGGAACTGCTCGCTGAGGATGCGTTCTTCGAGATTGTGCTCGGGGTCGAAGAGGAGCTTCAGCGTCAGGTTGCGGTCCTCGCGGACGCTCACCTCGACCACGTCGCGCACCTCGGTGTAATCGGCGACCGCCGAAACCGGCCGCTTCTCGCTTTCCAGCACCTCGAACACCACCGTCGCCGAATGGGGCAGGGTGGCGCCGCGCCAGCGCCGCGGCCGGAAAGCGCTGATGGGCGTCAGCGCCAGCACGCCGGATCCCAGCGGCAGGACCGGGCCATGGGCCGAGAGATTATAGGCCGTGCTGCCGGCCGGGGTCGCGATCAGGATGCCGTCGCAGATCAGCAAGGGCAGGCGGATGACGCCGTCGACATGGATCGCGATCTTGGCGGTCTGGCGCGTCTCGCGCAGCAGCGAGACTTCGTTGATCGCGATCGCGCGGACCGTCTCGCCGCTGATGGTGCGCGCCGTCATGGCGAGCGGGTGGAGCTCAACCTGCTGGGCGGCGGCAAGGCGGGCGGGCAGCCCCTCCTCGTCATACTGGTTCATCAGGAAGCCGACCGTGCCGCGATTCATGCCGAAGATGGGAATGCCGCGGCCGATGAAGCGGTGCAGCGTCTCCAGCATCATGCCGTCGCCGCCCAGCGCCACGACAATATCGGCCTCGTCGGAGGGCACATGGGCATAGCGCTCCTCCAGCCGGGCGTGCGCCCGGCGCGCTTCCTCATTGTCGGCGGCGAGAAAGGCGACGCGCAGCGCCTGCGGAGGGCGATCCGGCATGGCCGCGACTATAGCGTCTTGCCAAGTCGGCGGCGAGCCGCCAAGCTCCCTCCCGCCATTGTCTCAGGGGAGAGCGCGGTGATGCGTAACATCGTTCTTGCGGGTCTGGCCGCGGTTGTTCTGCTTGCCGGTTCGCCGGCCGGGCGGGCGCAGGACACGCAGGAAGGGTACTATTATCCCAAGCCCAGCGTGGTCGAGACCTATCAGGCGCGGGTGGCCACCTTGCCCGACAGCGACCGCAGCCGGCGCCTGGGCTTCGTGACCGCGCTCTCGAAGGAGTTCGACGCTCGGCCCTATCCGCCCAACTACCTCGTTTACGCCAAGGGCGACGAGGCCGACAAGCTGATCATCACCGGCATGGTGGACGGCCAGTTCAACACGGTCTATCGCACGCGCGCGCTGCTCGCCGACCTCACGGCCTCGGCCCGGCTCACCGACTTCTTCCAGAAGAACGCCATCGCCGAATACGCGACCTTCCTCGATTTCCTGAAGCTGCTCGGCTTCAAGCAGGTGACGGTCACCGACGGCGAGAGCTTCGCCCAGCAGATCAAGATCGAGTAGTCTCTCCAGCGCGCCCTCGGAGAGCTGGAGGCACGTGCCTTTCCTTCGTCATCCCGGCGAAAGCCGGGATCCAGGGTTGCAAGAGCTCGCTGGTTACCCTGGACCCCGGCTTTCGCCGGGGGTGACGGCAAAAAGACGGGGCGAGACAATCCAAATCTCAGCCGCCCGTTACGCTCATATGGCGGGGTACGGCCGGTGCGGTGTGGCGCCGGTCGATGATGAAATCGTGGCCCTTGGGCTTGCGGGCGATGGCGGCGCGGATCGCCGCCTCCAGCCTGGCATCGTCGGGATC
>DATBBO010000225.1:0-2338 GCA_036270995.1 Dongiaceae bacterium
CATCTCCCACCGCATGCATGAGATCGCCGAGATCGCCGATGAATGCACGGTCTTCCGCAACGGCCGCAATGTGGCGACATATCTCGCCGGCACCAAGACCGACAACGAAGTCGTCGAGATGATGATCGGGCGGGAGTACAGCCATGTCTTCCCGCCCAAGCCTGCGGTCGAGCCCGACGGCAAGCCCCCGATCCTGGAGGTGCGCAACCTCACCTGGACCCAAAGGCTGAGAGACATCTCGCTGACTGCACGGGCCGGCGAGGTGGTGGGGCTGGGCGGCCTTGACGGCCAGGGCCAGCGCGAGCTGCTGCTGGCGCTCTTCGGCGTGCTGAAGGGGGTCAGCGGCGAGCTCCTGGTCGATGGCCGGCCGGTGCCGATCTCGAGCCCGCGGAGCGCGAAGTCGAAGCGCGTCGGCATGGCCCTCATTCCCGAAGACCGCAAGACCGAGGGGCTGATGCTGCCTATGGCGGTGCGCGCCAATCTCTCCTTTGCCGCCCTCGACCGCCTGTCGCGCTACGGCATCATCGACCGCGCCGCCGAGCGTAAGGCGGTGGAGGAGATGGTGCGTCTGCTCGCCATCCGGACCGACGGCACGGACATTCCGGTCGGCTCCCTCTCCGGCGGCAATCAGCAGAAGGTCGTGATCGCCAAATGGCTGATGGTAAGCCCGCGGATCATCCTGCTGAACGACCCGACCCGTGGCATCGATGTCGGCACCAAACAGGAGATCTATGTGCTCTTGCGCAAGCTCGCGGATAGTGGGGCGGCGATCATCTTCTATTCCACCGACTATGACGAGCTGATCGGCTGCTGCAACCGCGTGCTGGTGCTCTATGACGGCGCCGTCAAGCGCACCCTGGTCGAGGGCGAGATCACCGAGCGGGCACTGGTGGCGAGCGCCCTCAACATCGCGACGGATGCCACGGAGCCGAGCCTCGCACCGGCCATGGGGGAATGAGCATGGCCACGAGACGCAGCTCTGCTTTCTTCCCGCGCGCCCTCCGGACCCGAGACGAGCCGAAAGAGGGCGCGATATGAGCGACTGGCGCTATCGCCTGGCGGAGCAGCGCGGGACGCTGCTCGCTGCCGGTCTCTTCCTGGTGATGTTCGTTATCTATGTCAGCAACCACCCCGCAGGCTTCACCGCCAATGTGGTGCAGACCGCCGCCAATAAGGGCGTGCTGCTGGCACTGGTGGCCATGGCCCAGACCATGGTGGTGTTGACCGCCGGTATCGACCTCTCGGTCGGCATGATCTTCATCTTCACCAGCTGCCTCGCCTCCTACATTGTCATCGGCTCGGCGCCTCTGGCGCTGCTGGGTATCGTGGGCGTGCTGGTCGCGGGGCTTGCCTGCGGCGCGCTCAACGGGCTGATCGTCATCTATGGCCGGCTGCAGCCGATCGTCACCACCATCGCCACCGGATCGATCTTCTACGGCATCGCGCTCTGGCTGCGTCCACAGCCGGGCAGCTCCGACAGCTTCAACTCCGACATCGCCGATTTCATGACGGGTCAGCTCCCCGGCGGCATTCCGGTCAGCCTAGTGGCGCTCGTCGTCATCGTCCTCGTCGTCTGGATCCCCTTCCGGCGCTCGGAGACGGGCCGCGCCGTCTATGCGACGGGATCCTCGGAGGTGGCAGCCTACATGTCGGGGGTGGCCATCCGCCGGGCGAAGTTCGTCGCCTACACCCTCTCCGGGCTTCTCTCCGCCCTGGGCGGGCTCTACGTCACCTTCATTACCTATTCCGGTGAAGCCTCCTTCGCCAATGGCAGCACCTACACGCTCTACTCCATCGCCGCGGTGGTGCTGGGGGGAGTCTCGCTGTTCGGCGGCACGGGCAGCGCCATCGGCGCAATCTTCGGCGCGCTGGCCTTCCGCACCATCGGCGACCTGCTCTTCGTGTTCGATCTGGAGCCGCTCTGGCAGCCGCTGTTCCAGGGCGTGGTGCTGCTGCTGGCGGTCTGCATCGGGGCGGCGCGGCTGTTCCAGGTCCGCAACCGCCTGGATCTCTTCGCATGAGCGCCGAGCCGGCCCGCCCCGCGGCACCGCGCCTGCCGGCGGTGCTCCGGCGCATCGATCCGGCGGTGGCGACCGCCTTCGGCTGCATCATCGTCCTGCTGCTGCTGGGCAGCCTTTATTCCCCGGAGTTCCTCTCGCTCCCCTATCTCCTGCAGCAACTCAAGGTCGCCTCCTTCCTCGGCGTCATCGCCACCGGCATGATGATCGTGATCCTGCTCGGCCAGATCGATCTGTCGGTGCCCTGGGTCGTGGCGGTGGGCGGCATGATGGCCTGCGCGGCGACCGCCCATGGGGAGAGCGGCCATATCCTCGCCATT
>DATBBO010000226.1:0-1774 GCA_036270995.1 Dongiaceae bacterium
ATCTCGGCTACTACCGCGAACGCGCGCGGGGCGGGGCGGCCATGATCGTCATCGAGCCCGCGCCGGTGCATAAGGCCGGTGTCCTGACCCGCGGCAATTTCCGCGCCCAGGACGATGCGATCATCGCCCCCTTCCGGCGCATCACCGACACCTGCCACGAGCACGGCACGGTGATGATCCATCAGATGTACCATGTCGGCGCCCATGGCGATTGGGACAACAGCTTCGATGCCGCCTGGTCGCCATCGGGCCTGCCCTCCATGCATGATTCCGACGGCAGCCACCGCATGAGCGCGGCGGAGATCGCCGAGCTCGTGGAATGCTTCGGCCAGGCGGCCCGGCGCGACAAGGAGGCGGGCTTCGACGGCTCGGAGATCATGGCCGCCTACAACGCGCTGGTGGAGCAGTTCTGGTCGCCCTATTCCAACCGCCGCACGGACCGCTATGGCGGCAGCTTTGAGAACCGCATGCGCTTCTCGACCGAGGTCTTGACCCGCATCCGTCAGCTCTGCGGCGAGGACTACATCATCGGCATGGCGATCAGCGTCGATACCACCCGGCCCGACGTGCTCTCCATCGCCGACCAGCAGGAGATCCTCGCCTGGCACGACGCCCGCGGGCTCTACGACTACGTCACCTGCGGCACCGGCAGCTATTTCGACTTCACCAAGATCATCCCGCCCTTCGTCTATGAGGACAAGCTGGGCGCCCCCTTCGCCGAGACGCTGAAGCAGGTGGCGAAGCACGTCCGCGTCCAGGCGGAGAGCCATATCCGCACGCCGGAGAATGCCGATTACGTCATCGCCTCGGGCCAGGCCGATATGGTGAGCGTGGTGCGCGGCCAGATCGCCGATCCCCACCTCGCCAACAAGGCGCGGGAGGGCCGGGCCGGCGACATCCGGCCCTGCATCTCCTGCAACCAGATGTGCTGGGGCCGGCGCTCGCGGGACTATTGGATCTCCTGCCTGGTCAATCCCTCCTCGGGCCGCGAGTTCGAATGGGGCGGTGACAGCTTCAAGCCGGCCGATCGCGGCAAGCGCGTGCTGGTGGTGGGCGGCGGGCCGGCTGGCCTCGAGGCCGCTCGCGTCGCCGCGGAGCGCGGGCATCAGGTGACGCTGGCCGAGGCTTCCGACAAGCTGGGCGGGCAGTTCCGCCTGGCCGGCATGCAGCCGCGCCGGGCCCAGATCCTCGATTTACTGCAATGGTATGAGGGCCAGCTCGAGAAGCTGCAGGTCCGCGTCATGCTGAACACCCCCATGGACGCCGAAGAGATCAAAGCCTTCGGTGCCGATGAGGTGGTGATCGCCACCGGCTCCAGCCCCGCCGGCACGGGCTTCCAGCGCGGCATGGGCGATCTCGACAGGATGCCCGGCGTCGACGGACCCAACGTCCATTCCGTCGAGGAGGTGATGCGCCGCGAGGTCCGGCCGGGCAAGCGCGTGCTGCTGCTGGATGATGTCGGCAATTGGCGCGGCCTCGGCACCGCCTGGCAACTCGCCGACAAGGGCCATGAGGTGACCATCGTCACCCCCGACGCCCATCTCGGCCGCGAATTGGTGCGCACCGGCGCCGACATCCCCTTGCGCGCCCGCCTCGCCAAGCTCGGCGTCAAGACCATGGCGGAATCCGTGATCGCCGAATGGCATGGGGACAGCGCCACCATCAGAAGCATGCTTGACGGCGGCGAGCAACGCCTTCCCTTCGACACGCTCGTGCTTGCGACCGTCAACCGCGCCGATACGGAGATCGCCGACGAGCTGCGCGAAGCGGGCAG
>DATBBO010000227.1:0-2242 GCA_036270995.1 Dongiaceae bacterium
CTTCGATGGCTTGGCCGCGCTGGTGCAGGAGAAGCTGCGCCACGATCCCTTCGGCGGCCAGATCTTCGTGTTCCGTGGCCGGCGTGGCGGGCTGATCAAGGTGCTGTGGTGGGACGGCCAGGGACTGTGCCTGTTTGCCAAGCGGCTGGAGAAGGGCCACTTCGTTTGGCCGTCGGCGGCCGATAGCGTGGTGGCCTTGACGGCGGCGCAGCTCGGTATGCTGCTGGAAGGCATCGACTGGCGCATGCCGGTGAGGGCCTGGCGGCCGACGGCGGCGGGATAGGCGCGACCTTTTGACTCATCTGCCCTGCAGGACGTGCCGCGATCCTGGTTCGCTGGTACGATTCTGCGCATGTCGTTCGCTCCAACCGCGCTGCCGAATGACGTCGAAACCCTGCACCGGTTGATCGCTGCCGAGCGCGAGGAGCTGGCAGCGGCCCGGGCCGGCCTCCTGGCCAAGGCGCTGGAGATCGAGACGCTGAAGCTCCAGATCGCCCGCCTGCGGCGCCAGCAGTATGGCCGCTCCTCGGAGAGGATGCTCCGCGAGATCGAGCAGTTCGAGCTGCGGCTGGAGGAGCTGGAGGCGGAACAGGCGGCCGGCCCCGCGGTGGCGGCGCTGCCGGAAGAGCCCGAGACGGCGACGCTGGCGAAGACCGTGAAGTCCGGCCGCCGGCCTCTGCCGGCGCATCTGCCCCGGCACGAGATCGTGCATGAGCCGGGCTGTGCCTGCCCGAGCTGCGGCGGGGCCCTGCGCAAGGTCGGCGAGGACGTGACCGAGATCCTCGACTACATCCCCGCCCGCTTCCGGGTCATCCGACATGTCCGCCCGGCCTTCTCCTGCCGGCAGTGCGAGAGCATGATCCAGGCGCCGATGCCCGCGCTGCCCATCGAGCGCGGCCGGCCGGGGCCGGGTCTCCTGGCCCATGTCCTGGTCGCCAAGTACTGCGATCACCTGCCCTTGTACCGGCAGTCCGGCATTTACGCTCGCGAAGGCGTCGAGCTCGACCGCGCCACCCTGGCGAACTGGGTCGGCAAGGCCGCCTGGCTCCTGGCGCCCCTGGTCGAGGCTGTGGCCGGCCATGTCATGGCGGCCGAGAAGCTGCATGCCGACGACACCCCGGTGCCGGTGCTCGCCCCCGGCACGGGCAAGACCAAGACCGGCCGGCTCTGGGTCTATCTGCGCGACGAGCGGCCCTATGGTGGGCCAGCCCCGCCGGCGGTCGTCTACCGCTACTCCCCCGATCGCAGAGGGGAGCACCCGCGCGCCCATCTGGCGAAGTTCCGCGGCTTCCTCCAGGCCGATGGATATGCCGGCTTCGGGCCGCTCTATCAGAGCAAGGGCGGACAAGCGGCTGCGATGAGCGAGGTCGCCTGCTGGGCCCATGTCCGGCGCAAGATCTATGACGTCCATCTGGCCACGAAGGCACCCATTGCCGCCGAGGCGCTCGAGCGCATCGGCCGGCTCTTCGAGGTCGAGCGCGAGGTCAACGGCCTGGCGCCCGAGGCGCGCTGGCAGATCCGCCAGGCCCGGGCACGCCCGGTCATCGATGAGTTCGCCGCCTTCCTCGATGGCTCCCTTCCCAAGCTCTCCGGCAAGGGCGAGCTGGCCGGCGCCATGCGCTATGCCCGCGGCCGATGGGAGGCGCTCACGCGCTATCTCGATGACGGGCGCCTGGAGATCAGCAACAACGCCGCCGAGCGCGCCATCCGGCCCTTGGCCCTGGGACGCAAGAACTACATGTTCGCAGGCTCCGATGCCGGCGGCGAGCGGGCCGCGGCGATCTATACCCTCGTCGAGACCGCCAAGCTCAACGACCTCGATCCCGAAGCTTATCTGCGCGATGTTCTCGGCCGCATCGCCGATCATCCGATCAACCGCATCGCCGATCTGCTGCCCTGGAACGCTGCCAAGGACTCCGCCGTATCCGTCGCAGCCTGATACCGGCCGTCAAGCCTTCAATACCGCAGCCGGCAGACGACGCTTACTTGTCACCGGGGGTTTAGAGGCAAGCGGTGTCAGGCCGGGAGCCCACTACTCGATAGTCGAGGGTCTGATCGAACGGCGCTTTTCAGGGTGACCTGTTACCGCGATGGTGCCTGGGACGGCTTGGAGCCGCAGCTAGTGGAAGCGCAAACTGCCAGGCAAGCTGCGGAAATCGTTTGTGGTGAACCAGTAATGGAGAGTGCCAACAAGGAATCGCCTCTTTGCCTAAAGGACTGGCCTCTTGTTCCATCCGTTGAG
>DATBBO010000228.1:0-7525 GCA_036270995.1 Dongiaceae bacterium
GCCGCCGTCTGAGCCATCCGAGCGCGGCTCGTCGGATCTTCGGCCTCGATTTCAGCGGCGCCGCGGATGCCGGCCGGCGCGCCTGGCTTGCCGAAGGTCGCCCCTCCCCCGCGGGTCTCGAGATCCTGAGCTGCGGGCCTATCGCGGAGCTTCCCGGCAGCGCCATCGAGCGGACGAGCGCGCTGGCGGCGCTCCGCGCATTCATTGCCGCGACACCGCATGGCATCTTCGGCTGCGATTTCCCTTTCAGCCTGCCCCGCGCCCATATCGAGACGCCGAGTTGGACGGACTTTATCGGAGGATTCCTCCACGCGGATGCACGCGCCTTCTATACGCATTGCCGGCGCATCAGCGGCGGACGCGAGCCCAAGCGCGCGACCGATGTGGAATCGAAGACCCCCTGGTGCGCTTTCAATATCCGCCTCTACCGCCAGAGCTATCACGGCATGGCGGAGCTGCTGCGGCCCTTGGTAAGCGGAGGTGAGGCGCTGGCCCTTCCCATGCGGGCGCCAGTCCCGGGGCTGCCCTGGCTGATCGAAACCTGCCCGGCCTCCGCCCTCAAGCATTTCGGCTGGCGAGGCAGCTATAAGGGCGCAGGCTTCAAGGATGCGCGCCGGCAGATCCTGCGGCGATTGTCGGCGGCCAACCTTCTGATGCGCCTCCCCCGAACGCTTCGAGAACGCGTGGTTGGAGACATTGGCGGTGATGCACTCGACAGCATCATCGCCGCGCTGGCGACGGCGCGGGCACTCGGTGACATCGATGCGGGAGACGGTGGTGGCGATGCTCTGGAGGGGCGAGTCTATTTTCGGCTGCGATAGCCTCTCCGCAAGCCATCGCTACTCCGCCAGCCGCGCCCCTTCATGAGCCGGACCGTAGAGCTTGCGGGCGCGGGTCTCGAAGGCGCTCACCATGCGGCGCACGGCCTCGTGGAATAGCACGCCGATCAGCTTCTGCAGCATCGCCGAGCGGAACTCGAAGGCGACATAGAAATCGATCCGGCAACGCCCGTCCGGGGTCGGCTCGAAACGCCAGCGATTGGTCATCTGCTTGAAGGGGCCATCGGCATAAGCGACCTCGATGGTCAGATGCTCGCGGTCGAGGCTGACCCGGCTGGTGAAGCGCTCGCGGATCATCTTGAAGCCGATAATGAGATCGGCAACGACGAGGATGTCGTTGCGCTCGCGGATGCGGGCACCGATGCACCAGGGCAGGAACTCCGGATATCGTTCGATATCGGCCACGAGGTCGAACATCTGCTCGGGGCTATAGCCCAGCAGCCGCTGCTCGGCGTGGGTGATCATCCGAAGACGGCTAGGCGGGCGCGGCGAGCCGGGCCAGGCGGGCCGCCCGAAGCCGCTCGAAATCCTCTCCGGCGTGATAGGAGGAGCGGGTGAGCGGCGAGGCGGCTACCAGCAGGAAGCCCTTCCCCTCCGCCATCCGCTTCAGCTGCAGGAACTCGTCGGGTGGGACGAAGCGGTCGATGGCGTGGTGCTTCGGCGTCGGCTGCAGATACTGGCCGATCGTCAGGAAATCCACATCAGCGGCGCGCATGTCGTCCATCACCTGCAGCACTTCGTCCCGGCTCTCCCCAAGCCCCACCATCAGGCCGGACTTGGTGAACATGGCCGCGTCGATCTCCTTGACCTTCGCCAGAAGCTGGAGCGATGCGAAGTAGCGCGCTCCTGGCCGCACCTCGCGATAGAGCCGCGGAACCGTCTCCAGATTGTGGTTGTAGACATCGGGCCGTGCCGCAACCACGGTCTCGATGGCGCCGGGCTTGCGCAGGAAATCGGGGGTCAGCACCTCGATGGTGGTCGAGGGCGCGGCACCGCGGATGCGCCGGATGGTCTCGGCGAAATGCGCCGCCCCGCCGTCATCGAGATCGTCGCGATCGACGGAGGTGACGACGATATGGGAGAGACCGAGCTGGCCCACTGCCTCCGCCACATGGGCGGGCTCATGGGGATCGAGCCTGTCCGGCAACCCGGTCGCCACATTGCAGAAGGCACAGGCCCGGGTGCAGATGCTGCCCAGGATCATCACCGTGGCATGCTTCTGCTTCCAGCATTCTCCGATATTGGGGCAGGCCGCCTCCTCGCAGACGGTGTTCAGCTTGAGCCGGCGCATGAGCGCGCGGGTCTGCTCATACTCCTGTGAGATCGGCGCCTTAACTCGGATCCAGGCCGGCTTGCGCGGGATCGGAGAATCCGGCCGATGGAGCTTCTCGGGGTGACGGGCGGGGAGCGCTTCCATGGGTTCAGATGTGGATGGCCTGGCCATAGGCGTCAAGCACGGACTCGTGCATGGTCTCCGAGAGGGTCGGATGGGGGAAGATGGTCTCGATCAGCTCGGCTTCGGTCGATTCCAGGCTCCGCGCGATGGTATAGCCCTGGATCAGCTCGGTGACCTCGGCGCCGATCATATGGGCGCCCAGCAGCTCCCCGGTCTTGGCGTCGAAGACCGTCTTCACCAGTCCCTGAGGCTCCCCCAACGCGATCGCCTTGCCATTGCCGATATAGGGGAAGCGGCCGACCTTGACCTCGCGACCGGCGGCCTTGGCCGCGGCCTCGGTCAAGCCGACGCTCGCCACCTGGGGCATGCAATAGGTGCATCCGGGCACGCGGCTGACATCGAGGGGATGCACGCCCTTGATTCCGGCGATGCGCTCGACGCAGAGCACGCCCTCATGGCTCGCCTTATGGGCCAGCCAGGGCGGGCCGACCAGATCGCCGATGGCATAGACCCCCGGCTCCCCGGTCGCGCACCATTGATCGACGACCACATGGGTCTTCTCGACCTTCACCTTGGTGCCTTCGAGGCCGATGTTCTCCACATTGCCGACGATGCCGATGGCGAGCACGACGCGGTCGAAGCTCTGCTCGATCGACTTGCCTCCCGCCTCGATGGTGGCAGTCACGCTGTCGGCGGCCTTCTTCAGCCCCTTCACCGTGGCGGAGGTCATGATCTTGATGCCCTGCTTCTCGAAGGCCTTGCGGGCGAAATCAGAGATCTCGGCATCCTCCACCGGCAGGATGCGGTCCAGAACCTCGACGACCGTCACCTCTGCGCCGAGATTGCGATAGAAGCTGGCGAACTCGATGCCGATGGCGCCGCTGCCGACGACCAACAGCGATTTGGGCATGCGGTCGGGGAGCATTGCTTCCTTATAGGTCCAGATCAGCTTGCCGTCGGGCTCCAGCCCGGGTAGCGAACGGGCCCGGGCGCCGGTGGCAAGGATGATGTGCTTGGTCTGCGCATCCCCCACCTTCTCACCCGATTTCTCGACGACAAGCTTGCCGGGACCGGCGAGGCGGCCATGGCCCTCGATCACCGTGATCTTGTTCTTCTTCATCAGGAACTTCACGCCATTGGAGAGCTGGTTCGCCACCTTGCGCGAACGCTCGACGATCTTCTTCAGATCGAAGCTCACTTCCTTGGCGGAGAAGCCGTACTCGCCCAGATGATTCATGAGATGGGCGATCTCCGAGGTTCTGAGCAGAGCCTTGGTGGGGATGCAGCCCCAGTTGAGGCAGATGCCGCCGAGCAGGTCACGCTCGACAATTGCCGTCTTCATCCCGAGCTGCGCCGCCCTGATGGCCGCGACATAGCCGCCTGGGCCCGAGCCCAGCACCACGAGATCGAAGGAGGCATCGGCCATGGTTTCAATTCCTTAGTGCGTCATTCCCACGAAATCGCAATCCAGCAGCCCGGATTCCACCACCTGGCCTGGATGCCCATCTCCGCGGACATGACAAGAGGAGCCGCCATCACAGCAGCATGGTGATCGGATCCTCGACCAGCTTCTTGAAGGCGCCGAGGAACTCGGCACCGATCGCGCCGTCGAGGACGCGATGATCGACCGAGAGAGTGCAGGTCATGATGGTGGCGATACCCAGCGCTCCACCCTTCACCACGGGCCGCTGCTCACCAGCGCCCACAGCCAGGATGGCGCCCTGGGGCGGGTTGATCACCGCTTGGAACTCGCGGATGCCGAACATCCCGAGATTGGAGATGGAGAAGGTGCCCCCCTGGAACTCCTCGGGCTTCAGCTTGCCCTCCTTCGCCTTGCCGGCGAGGGAGCGCATCTCGTTGGAGATGGTGGCGAGCCCCTTCTGGTCCGCGCCGCGCAGGATCGGCGTGATCAACCCGCCGGGGATGGCGACGGCGACGGAGATGTCCACCGCATCGAACATCACCGCGCCTTCCTCCGAATAGGCAGCATTGGCTGCCGGCACCTTGCGGAGCGCAAGCGCCGAGGCGCGGATGACGAAGTCGTTGACCGAGAGCTTGAAGGCTCCCTCGCCCTTCTCCGGCGCCTTCGCATTGAGGTCGGCCCGCAGCTTCAGGAGCTGGTCGATCTCGCAATCGATGGAGAGATAGAAATGCGGCACCTGCTGCTTGGCTTCCACCATGCGCCGCGCGATGACTTTGCGCATGGTGGTGGCCGGGACCAGGTGATAGGGCGTCGTCCCTGCGATCGCCGCCGCCGAGAGCGCTGGCGCCGGTGCGATCGCCGGCGCTGCGGCAGGTCCGGCTGCCGGCCGGGGTGCCACACCCCGTGCCTTCGCCGCCTCGATATCCGCCTTCACGATCCGGCCATGGGGGCCGCTGCCGTTGAGGCCACGAAGATCGATGCCGCCCTCCGCCGCGAGACGTCGGGCAAGAGGACTTGCGAAGATGCGCTCGCCCGGCGCGCGTGCCACGGGTGCTGCTGCCGGCGCGGCCTGTGACACCGCTGACGGGCTCGGCTGCGGGGCAGCAGCAGCCGCTTGAGGCGGGGTGGCGGTGGCGGCCGGTGCCGGCTTTGCCGCGGGCGGCGCACTCGGCTTCGGCGCCGGTGCGGCGACGGCCGAGGGATCCTCGCCCTCGCCGAGGATCACAGCGATGGGCTCGTTCACCTTCACGGCTTCGGTGCCGGCAGGCACGAGGATCTTCTGCAGCTTGCCTTCATCGACCGCCTCGACCTCCATGGTCGCTTTGTCGGTCTCGATCTCGGCAATGACATCGCCCGCCTTGACCTCGTCGCCCTCATTCTTCAGCCATTTGGCGAGCTTGCCCTCGGTCATGGTGGGCGAGAGCGCAGGCATCAGGATATTGGTCGGCATGCGGACGCTCCCCCTCAGGCGCGATAGCAGGCTTGCTTGGCGGCCGCCACGATCTGCTCCGGATGCGGCAGCGCCAGGCGCTCGAGATTGGCGGCATAGGGCAGCGGCACATCGACGCCGGCGACCCGGATCACCGGAGCGTCGAGCCAGTCGAAGGCGTGCTCCATCATCATCGCGGCAAGCTCGGAGCCGATCCCCGCGAAGGGCCAGCCTTCCTCGACGCTGACCAGCCGGTTGGTGCGCTTCACGGACTCGACGATGGTCGCCGTGTCGAGCGGGCGGATGGTGCGCAGATCGATCACCTCGGCCTCGATGCCCTCGCTCGCGAGCTGCTCGGCCGCCTTCAGCGCGTGGTCGACCATCAGCGAGAAGGCGGTGATGGTGACATGCTGGCCTGTCCGCAGCACGCGAGCCCGGCCGATGGGGACCAGGAAGTCCGGATCGGTCGGCACCGGGAAGCTGTGGCCATAGAGAATCTCGTTCTCGAGGAAGACGACGGGGTTGGGATCGCGGATCGCCGACTTCAGCAGGCCCTTGGCATCGCCGGCGCTGTGGGGTGCCACGACCTTGAGCCCGGGCACATGCCCATACCAGCTCGCATAGCACTGCGAATGCTGCGCGGCGACGCGGGCGGCCGCGCCGTTGGGGCCGCGGAAGACGATGGGGCAACCCATCTGTCCGCCGGACATATAGCGGGTCTTGGCGGCGGAGTTGATGATCTGGTCGATGGCCTGCATGGCGAAGTTCATCGTCATGAACTCGACAATGGGCCTCAGGCCGTTGAAGGCCGCGCCGACACCGAGGCCCGCGAAGCCGGACTCGGTGATGGGCGTATCGATCACGCGCGTCGCACCGAACTCCTCCAGCAGACCCTGGCTCACCTTGTAGGCGCCCTGATACTCCGCCACTTCCTCGCCCATCAGGAAGACGGTTGGATCGCGCCGCATCTCCTCCGCCATCGCATCGCGTAACGCTTCGCGCACCGTCATGGAGGTCGTGGCGCCCGTCGCGGTGGGCTCGGCAGCGACCGGAGCCGGTTTCGGCGCCGCCGGCACGGCCGCCTGGAATGCAGCCGGCTGAGCGGGCGCAGGCGCGGCAGCCGGCGGCGCCGAGGTGCGCTTGGCCGCCGGTGCCTCCGCCTCATCCTCGCCCTGCAGCAGGGCGATGGGCGTATTGACCTTCACGCCCTCGGTGCCGGCGGGCACCAGGATCTGGGCCAGGCGGCCCTCATCCACCGCCTCTACCTCCATGGTCGCCTTGTCGGTCTCGATCTCGGCGATCACATCGCCGGCCTTCACCGCATCGCCCTGGTTCTTGAGCCATTTGGCGAGCTTGCCCTCGGTCATGGTCGGCGAGAGCGCGGGCATCAGGATCTCGGTGCTCATGGCGCTCTCCCTCAGGCCTCGGCTAGCACGTCGGTATAGAGCTCCGCGGGGTCGGGCTCGGGGCTGGTTTGGGCGAAATCGGTCGCCGTTGAAATGACGTCCCGGATCTCACGGTCTATGTTCTTCAGCTTGGCCTCGTCCGCATGCCCCTCCTCCATCAGCCGCGTACGGAGATGGTCGATGGGGTCGTGCTCCTGGCGCATCTTCGCCACCTCCTCCTTGCTCCGGTATTTCGCCGGATCGGACATGGAGTGGCCGCGGTAGCGATAGGTCATCATCTCGAGGATGTAGGGACCCTTGCCGCTGCGCACATAGGAGACGGCCTTGTCGGCGGCGGCCCGCACGGTCAGCACATCCATGCCGTCCGCCTGGCTGCCGGGAATTCCATAGGCTTCGCCGCGAGAATGCAGGTCCGGGCGGGCCGAGGCCCGCTCCACCGAGGTGCCCATGCCGTACTTGTTGTTCTCGATCACATAGAGCACCGGCAGCTTCCACAGCGCCGCCATATTGAAGGATTCGTAGACCTGCCCCTGGTTCACCGCGCCATCGCCGAAATAGGTGACGGCGATGCCGCCGTCGTTCTTGTAGCGATGCGCGAATGCGAGCCCAGTGCCGATCGGCACCTGGGCACCCACGATGCCATGGCCGCCGTAGAAGTGCTTCTCGCGGCTGAACATATGCATCGAGCCGCCCTTGCCTTTGGAATAGCCTCCGGCGCGTCCGGTGAGCTCGGCCATGACGCCCTTCGGGTCCATGCCGCAAGCGAGCATATGGCCGTGATCGCGATAGGAGGTGACGACGCTGTCGCCCGGCTGGAGCGCGGCCTGGATCCCGACGACCACCGCCTCCTGGCCGATATAGAGATGGCAGAAGCCGCCGATCAGCCCCATGCCGTAGAGCTGCCCGGCCTTCTCCTCGAAACGGCGGATCAGCAGCATGTTGCGGTAATATTCGAGGAGCGTGGCGCTATCGGCCCCGTCCTCCGCGCGTGCTTTCCGCTTCGGCGTCGTGGCCATGAACCCTCCCGTTCCT